>CALKJX010000020.1 GCA_937995555.1 uncultured Elioraea sp. | reverse complement strand
AACGGGGCCACCCTAGCGCCGCCGCACGGTGCGGCAAGCCGGTCAGCGCTGCACGGGGGTGCCGGCCTCGTTCAGCGACACATGCGCCGAGACCACGCGGAAGCCCAGGCCAGGAATGCGCGCCATGATCTTGGTCTCGCGGCCGAGCATGCCGGTGGCGATGCGCCGGTAGACGATGTTTGTGACGGCGACGTCGCGCCCGAAGGTGGTGATCAGCACCTCCAGCCGCTCGCGCTGCTGATAGCCGCCGGTCTGGGCGCGGCGAAAGCGGCGGATCGCGTCCATGCCGACCAGGATCTCGCCGACGCCGAAGCGGATGGTGCGCGGATCGTCCCAGAACAGCGCCTCGAGGGTCGGGACGTCGTTGCCCATCAGCGCGGTCTCGTACTGGTCGAGCACCGCGCGCACCTCCGCCACCACCTCGGGGATGTCGAGTTCCATGGGCTTCACCTCGGTCGTTGCACGGGCCAGAGTGCACGCGGGCGACAGGGAAGGGGAGTACCAGGGTGACCGAGATCCTCCGCATGACGGCGGCCGCGCTCGCCGACGCGTACCGGACCAAGCGGCTCTCGCCGGTCGAGGTGGTCGAGGCGACGCTCGCGCGCGCCGAGGTCGTGCAGCCGGCGCTCTGTCCGTTCCGGCTGCTCGACGAGGAGGGCGCGCGGGCTGGGGCGCGGGCGAGCGAGGCGCGCTGGGCGAAGGGCGAGGCGCTGTCGCCGCTCGACGGCGTGCCGCTCGCGATCAAGGACAATCATGCCGCGAAGGGGATGCCCAAGCAGTCGGGCAGCCGCACGCGCGAGCCGGTGCCGGAGCCCGAGGATGCGCCGATGATCGCGCGGCTGCGCGAGGCCGGCTGTGTGATCTTCGCGCGCACGACGATGCCCGATCTCGGCTGGAAGGGCGTGAACGACTCGCCGCTGACGGGGGTGACGCGCAATCCCTGGAACCCCGAGCGCACGCCGGGCGGCTCCTCGGGCGGAGCGGCGGTGGCGGTCGCCACGGGGGTCTGCCCGATCGCGACAGGCGGTGACGGGGGCGGATCGATCCGCATGCCGGCGGGCTTCACCGGTGTGTTCGGCATCAAGCCGACCACGGGCCGCGTGCCCGGCCTCTACGACTCACCGGCGGGCGATCTGGTCGCGCCGGGGCCGCTGTCGCGCACCGTCGCTGACAGTGCCGCGGTGCTGGCGTGGATGAGCCGGCCCGATCCGCGCGATCCGATCGCCTCCGCCGTGCCGGCGCCGCATTACCCCTCGGTGCTGGCGGAGGGCGTCAGGGGGCTGCGTGTCGCGGTCTCGCCGACGCTCGGTTTCGCGCCGCCGGTGGACGACGTGCGCATGGCTTCGTTGGAGGGCGCGGCGAAGGCGCTCGCGGCGGCGGGTGCTTCGGTGACGTGGGCGGACCCGCCGCTCTGGAACATGCGTGCCGGCTTCGTGACGATCTGGGAGGCGGCCTATGCCTCGGCGGTGATGATGACGCCGGCGGAGCGGCTGACGCTGTTCGATCCGGGTCTGCTGGATGTCGGGCGGCGCGGGCTCGCCTTGCCGGCCGTGGCCGAGAAGCTCGCGCAGATGGAGCGGACGCGCTTCATCCACGCGATGGTGGCGTTCCATCACCGGTTCGATCTGCTGCTCTGCCCCACGCTGCCGCTCGGCTCGTTCAAGGCCGGCCACGGCGTCAACACGCCGGACGTCGTACGCTATCCCGAGTGGTACGACTGGACGCCCTATACGTGGCCTTTCAACCTGACCAAGCAGCCCTGCGCAAGCGTGCCTTGGGGATTGGACGGGGAGGGACTGCCGGTCGGCGTCCAGCTTGTGGCGACGCATTTCCGCGAGGACCTGGTGCTGCGCGGCAGCGCGGTGCTGGAGGCGGCGAACCCGATGCCGATGCCGGACGATCG
Organism: uncultured Elioraea sp.; assembly: GCA_937995555.1. Classification (GTDB taxonomy): domain Bacteria; phylum Pseudomonadota; class Alphaproteobacteria; order Acetobacterales; family Acetobacteraceae; genus Elioraea. The sequence continues at coordinate 3,290 of CALKJX010000020.1, read as the reverse complement.
GCTCTGGAGGCCGTAGCGGCAGAAACCGCGAGGTGCCTGACGGATGCAGGGGGGTGTGGGGGGACCGGCGTGACCCCCCGCCATATCCTGTGTCCTACTGATCGCCGAAACAGATCCCGAGTCCGCGCGCCGCGCGCACCAGATCGCCCTGCGGATCCACCGGACGCGCGGCCACGGCGGCCTCGGCCACCGGTGCGTCTGCCACCTTGCCCTCGCGCCACACCACGAGACGTCCGAACTTTCCTTGCACCGCGAGATCGACCGCGTGCACACCCATCGACGAGGCGACGAGCCGGTCCAGCGCGCCGGGACTGCCGCCGCGCTGCACGTGACCCAGCACGGTGACGCGGGCTTCCGCGCCGGTCGCCTTTTCAAGCGTGGCGGCGATCCGTGCGCCGACGCCGCCGAGCCGCGGCATTGCACCGGCAGCGGAGGGTCCGGCCAGCACCGTTTCCCCCTCCGGGGTCGGAACCGCCTCCGCGACCACCACAAGCGCGAAGTTGCGGCCGCGCGCGCGCAGCCGCGCGATCGCGTCGGCGACGACGCTCACGCGCCAGGGAATCTCGGGAATCAGGATCACGTCGGCGCCGCCTGCCATGCCGGCCGAGAGCGCGATGTGGCCGGCGTCCCGGCCCATGACCTCGAGCACCATGATGCGGTTGTGGCTCGCGGCGGTGGGCTGGAGCCGGTCGAGCGCCTCGGTCGCGACCTCCACCGCGGTGTGGTGGCCGATGGCGTATTCGGTGGCGGCGAGGTCGTTGTCGATGGTCTTGGGAATGCCGACGAAGGGGAATCGGCCCGCCTGCATCAGACGGTGCATGATGCGCATCGAGCCGTCACCGCCGATGCCGATGATCGCGTCGAGCCCGAGCGTCTCGACGCCGCGGAAGATCAGGGGCGAGCGGTCCTCCTTGCCGCCACCCGGGACCGGGAAGGAAAAGGGATCGCCGCGATTGACGCTGCCCAGGATCGTTCCACCCTGGCGCAGCAGCGAGGGATCGTTGATCGATCCGTTCAACGTGACGACCCGTGGCGGGTCCTCCATCAGCCCGTGGGTGCCCTGGATCAAACCGAGCACCTCGAGCCCGTAGGTGCCGGACGCGCGGATCGTCACCGCGCGGATCGCGGCGTTCAGTCCGGCGCAATCGCCGCCGGTGGTCAGCACGCCTAGTCGCTTGATGGTCGTCATCGTCATCCGTCCCGCATCCAAGGCGGCCAGACTCGCAGAGAAACGGCACGCGGGCACGTGATTTGTCGCGGCTGTCGTCGACCTCTTGGCGCTGCGCGGCAGGCGCGATAGGTTCCCGCACCGGGCGCCGCCCGTGCCCATGAAGAACCGCCCATTAAGGATCGAGGGAGACGCCCTGATGCCGAAGCTCACACGCCGCGCGGCACTCCACACCGCGGTTGCCTCGACACTCGCCCTGCCGGCGCTGTTGCCGCGCGCGGCAGTCGGCCAGCAGAAGCCGAGCGAGCTGAAGCTCGGGATTTCCACCTTCCTCTCCGGCCCGGCGTCGGTGTTCGGCGTACCCGGCCGCAACGCCGCCGACCTGCTGATCGAGCAGTTCAACCGCGCGGGCGGCATCGGCGGCGTGCCGATCCGCAGCATCGTGATCGACGAGGCGCCGGGCGTTGACTTCCTGCTCGGCGAGTGCCGCCGGCTGGTGCAGAACGAGGGCGTCGACGTGATGCTGGCCTCGATCTCCTCGGGGTCCTGCCTGGCCGTCGCGCCGCTCGCCGAGCAGCTCCGCATGCCGACGATCCTGTGGGACTGCGGCACGCAGCGCATCTTCGAGGAGGCGTCCTACCGCTACTGCGTGCGCACCCAGGCCAACGCGGTGCCGGAGATCGTCGCGCCGCTGCTCTATGTCGCGAAGGTCAAGCCGGACTTCCGGACCCTCGCAGTGCTCAACCAGGACTACGCCTGGGGCCGCGACTCCTGGGCGATCTGGAAGGCGGCGATGGACGCGGTGAAGCCGGGCGTTCGCGTCGTCGCCGAGCTGTTCCCGCGCTTCGGCGCCACCGACTTCTCGACCGAGATCACGCGCCTGCTCGCGCTGCGACCCGACGTGATCTTCTCGACGAGCTGGGGCGGCGAGCTCGACACCTTCATCCGCCAGGCCGCCGAGCGGCGTCTGTTCGAGCGCTCGACCTTCGTGCTGCCGCTCGCGGAGTCGAGCCTGGAGCGTGTCGGCAAGACTCTACCGGAAGGCGTGATCGTCGGCGGGCGTGGCGACCACTGGTTCCTGCACCCGACCGCGAAGGACACGCAGATCCTGAAGGACTTCACGACCGCATACCGGCAGCGGTTCAATCTCTATCCGATCTATCCGACCTTCCACATGGCGCAGGCGCTCTATGGGCTGAAGGCAGGCTACGAGAAGGCGATGGCGGCGAACGGCGGTGCCTGGCCCTCGCGCGAGCAGCTCATGGACACGATGCGCGGGCTTCAGTTCGCGCACCTGACGGGCACGATGACGATCCGCGAGGACGGGCAGGGGCTGGAGCCGATGCTGATCGGCATGACCAAGCACGTGAACGAGTATCCGTTCCCGGTCATCGACCGCATGGTGATGTTCCCGCCCGAGCTGACGATGAACCCCGTGGGCACGAAGGGGCTCGACTGGGTACGGCTGCTGACGCCGGCCTCGGTGCAGCGCGCGCCGGCCGAGATCCCCTACCGGGCATGAGGAGCGCCGGGGGGCCATTGGCTCCCCGGCCCCCCCCCTTGAGGGCGCGCCTCCCATTGGTCGGCGCGCGGGCCCTCAGGATCTGTGCATGACGCTTCTCCTTTTCCTCGCGATGCTCGACGGCCTCGCCTACGCGGCGCAGGTCTTCATGGTCGCCGTCGGCCTGACGCTGATCTTCGGCGTGCTGCGCATCCTCAACGTGGCGCACGGCAGCTTCTTCGCGATCGGCGGCTACGTCGCAGCGACCCTCGGCGCCTGGGCGGCCGCTACTGCCGCGGCGCCCATACTCGCGCTGCCCGTATTGCTGATCGCTGCTGTGCTGGTCGGCGGCGTGCTCGGCCCCGTGATCGAGCGGCTCATCCTGTCGCGCATCTACGTCAAGGAGCACGTGCTCCAGCTGCTGGTCACGTTCGCTCTTTTCATGATCCTCGAGGACATCCAGAAGCTCGCCTGGGGCGTGCAGCCGATCTTCCAGGATGCGCCAGTGCGCGTGCTCGGGCAGGTCGAGGTCGGCGACATCATCTACACCGCCTACCAGCTCTACATGCTGCCGGGTGTGGCGCTCGCGACCCTGCTCGGGCTGATGTGGTTCCTGCGCCG
>CALKJX010000019.1 GCA_937995555.1 uncultured Elioraea sp. | reverse complement strand
ACAACCGGCTGCGTCTGTGGCTGGTGCGGATGCCCTGATGCAGGACGCGTCACTGCTGATCCGGGGCGGGGTCGTCATCACGATGGACCCCGCCCGCAGGGTGATCGAGGACGGTGCGGTCGCCGTGTCGGGCGACCGTATCGCCGCGGTCGGCCCGCGCGCGGAGGTCGAGGCCGGGTGGCGCGCACCGCAGGTGATCGACGCCAAGGGCCGTGCGGTGCTGCCCGGCTTCATCGACGGTCACGCCCATGCCGGCCATGGTCTGGTGAAGACGATGGGCGGCGGCGATTCCGAGGCCTGGTCCGAGGCGTGCCGCATCATCTACACCCTCGCCTCGCCGCCCGCGTTCTGGCGTGCCGAGGCCGAGCTCGCCGCTCTGGAACGGCTTCGCAACGGTGTCACCACAGGTGTATCGCTGCTCGGTGGCGGCGACTCGATCATGCGCACGGACGATCCGGCGCATGGCGACGCGCATTGCGAGGGCGTGGCCGGGATCGGCATCCGCGCCATCGTCGCGGTCGGGCCGACGCGGCCGCCGCATCCGCGCGAGTACGCGTCCTGGGAGGGCGACACCGAGCGCCGCTATCCCGTGCGCTTCGAGCAGCAGGCCGAGACCTGTGCCGCGCTGATCGAGCGCTGGCACGGTGCCGCGGACGGGCGGATCGCGATCGCGACGCTGATGCCGGTCTACCGTGAGGCAACGCACGACCCGGCGAAGGTCGCGGAGATCGAGCGCCAGGGACGGATCATGCGGGAACTCGGCCGCAAGCACGGCACGCTGTTCCACCAGGATGGACACCGCGCTGGATCGATCGAGATGGCCGACCGCATGTTCGGGCTCTGCGGGCCGGATGCCTTCTTCAGCCACTGCACGGATCTGACGGAGGAGGACATCGAGACGCTGGTGCGCACCGGCACCGCGGTCGTCCACAATTCCTCGGCGATTGCGCAGGTGCGCGGGCACTGTCCGGTGCCGCGTCTCCTCGAAGCCGGTGTCACGGTGATGATCGCCTCGGACGGCACGGCACCGGATCGCGGCACAGACATGTTCCGTCACATGGTGATGTGCGCGCGGTTGCATCAGCGCGCCGCACGCGACGAGCGGCTGATGCCGACGGGCAAGCTGCTGGAGATGATCACGATCGACGCCGCGAAGGGAATCGGCCGCGAGGCCGATCTCGGCAGCCTCGAGGTCGGCAAGAAGGCCGATGTGATCACCGTCGATCTCGCCACGCCGCATGCCTATCCGCCCAACATGCCGGTGCACCGCGTCGTCTGGTTCGCCCAAGGGTCGGATGTGCGCGACGTGATCGTTGATGGCCGCGTGCTGATGCGTGAGCGCGCGGTGCCGCACCTCGACGAGGCGGCGATCCTGGCCGCGGCGGCGCGCGAGACGGAGACGATGCTGGCGCGCAGCGGGCTTACGCCCCTGACGCACGTCGATCCCGGCTGGGGGCGGACGCGGCTCTGAGACGCGACGAGGCTCCGATCAGGTCAGAGCAGCGCCACCACGGCCCGCAGCATCAGGCCGAGCGGAACGGCAGCGGCCGAGGCGAAGAACGGAAAGAGCATGGCCATCGCGCCGGGTCCCGCCGCCTCGACGACCTTCGGCGTGATCGCACCGAGCAACAGCGAGCCGCCGACCATCAGCACAAATCCCATGGCGACCGACAGCAGCGACGCAAGCGCGGCGCGGTGCGCGAACGCGACCAGACCCGCGCCGGCAAGCGCGGCGACGCTGAGGATGATGACCGTTCCCACAATCGCTGGATCGAGTGCCGCCCGCCCGTCGCCAATGCGGAGCCGGACCGCGATGAGGTAGAGCGCACACAGCGCCAGCGCGACGGCGGCGAGCAAGGCAAACCGGATCAGGTCGTCCATCGGGCGACGGGCACGGAGCGGCATCGCATCGATTCTGGCAGATCCGCGCGTCGTTCTGCAACCGCGCCACCCGCACGCCCGCCTCGGCGGGGCTGTCCATGAACGACGCCTGGATCCCGATCACGGTCGGGGCTGCGCTGTTCCAGACCTGGCGCACCGCATTGCAGCAGAAGCTGCGCGGGGCGCTCTCGGCCGACGGCGCGGCCTTCGTGCGCTTCCTCTACGGCGCGCCCGCCGCCGCGGTTCTGCTGACGCTCTGGTGTCTCGCGACATCGAGCCTGCCGCCACCGCCCCATGCCTGGTTCCTGACGCTCTGCGCCACGGGCGGCGTGTTCCAGATCCTGGGCACCTCGCTGCTGATCCGCTCCTTCGGCTACCGCAACTTCGCCGTCGGCACGGCCTATTCGAAGACCGAAGCCGTGCAGGGCGCGATCGCCGCCTGGATCATCCTGAGCGAGGCGCTGACAGCGATTGCCTGGCTCGGCATCGCGATCGGCGCCGGCGGCGTGCTGACGCTGTCGCTGCCGAAGGGCGGCATCACGGCGGGGGCGTTCCTGCGCTCCTCGGTGCAGCCGGCCGCGCTGTGCGGACTCGGCGCCGGCGGCGCCTTCGCGCTCTCGGCCGTGCTGTTCAAGATGGCGAACTTCACCCTGGACGGGCCCGACGTCATCCTGCGCGCGCTCGCCACGCTGGTGGCAACCAACGTCCTCCAGACACTTTTCATGGGGGCATGGCTCGCGCGCCGCGAGCCGGAGCAGCTTCGTCTCGCCGTCTCGACCTGGCGCAGCTCCGGCCTCGTCGGCGTGCTCTCCGCGTGCGGCTCGGCATGCTGGTTCTCGGCCTTCGCGCTCGCCCCCGTGGCCCTGGTGCGCGCACTCGGTCAGGTCGAGATGGTGTTCACCCTCGCCTTCAGCCGGCTCTATCTGCGCGAGGTGGTGCGGCGCGAGGACGTGATCGGTCTGGTGCTCGTGGTGATCGGCGTCGTGCTGATCCTGATCGGCCGCTAGCGCCGCCGCAACGCATAGGCGGCGGAGAAGATCTCCGCGACCGGCGGGTGGCCGAGCGTACGGCGCGGATACTGCGCCTTCAGGCGGTCGAACTGCGCCTGGGCACGCGCGGCGAAATCGGCCCAGTCCACGCCCGGAATATGCCCGTCCTGCATCGAGGCGCGGCCGGCGACGATCACGCTCCGTGCATCCGTGCCGCGACCGGCGAGCATGAGGGTCTGGATCGGATCGATCACCTGGCCGAGATGCGGCGCGGTCAGGTCGAACACGACGATGTCGGCCATCGCGCCCGGAGCGAGCCGGCCAAGATCGCGCCGTCCCAGCACCTCGGCGCCGCCGAGCGTGGCCGCGTCGTAGTAGTCCTCGGACCGGCAGGCCTGCGCATCGCCATCGACGACGCGGCAGAGCAGCAGTCCCACCTGCATGTTCAGCAGCATGTCGGGCGGCCAGGTGTCGGTGCCCATGCCGAGCCGGAGCCCCATCGCGCGGTAGCGGGCGAAGCTCTCGATCGCTGCACCGTGGCGGGCCGAGACCAACGGGCAGTGCACGATCGTGCTGCCGGCGTCGCGGATGATCTCCAGGTCGCGCCCCGGGCGGGCGATGCGCGAGGAGCCCGCGACATGCGTGCCGTGCGGCAGCAGCGTGCGCGGCCCGAGCGCATCGAGGCTCGCCAGCCATTCGATCGGGCTCATGCCGCGCAGCCTCAGCACGAGCTCGTACTCGATCGCCGACTGGCAGCAATGCTGGCGCAGCGGCACACCAAGGTCGCGCGCGGCCGCGGCGCCGCGGCGCACGAGCTCGGGCGTGCAGGTCTCGATCCGGTCGGGTGCCAACATCGTGCGCACGAGGCCCCCCGCCCGCCCCTCGAACGCCTCGCAGAACCGGATCGCCTCGGCGAGATTCGCGAGGCCGCGGTCCTCGTCAAAGAACGTCGCGATGGTGCCGTCCGCCTCCACCACCTGGTTGCCGGTGCGATAGGCGGGGCCGAGATAGACGCGCAGGTTCAGCTCCTCGGCGATCGCCGCGGCGGCGGCGAACTCCTCGGTCGTTTCGCCCCACTCGCGATAGAACAGCGAGGCGATCGGCAGCGCGGTGGTGATGCCGTTGCGCAGCAGGTGCGCGAAGGCATAGCGCTTCTGGAACGCGAGCTCCTCCGGCGAGTACATCTCGTCCGGGCCGGCTTCCAGGTAATCGCGCGGCCAAACGCGGCCCTTCTTCCAGCCGGGCTGGTTGTCGAAGCCGAGGATCGTCGTGTCGAGATCGGACAGCGCATCGAGATCGACGAAACCGGGTCCGATCAGCGCCGCGCCGTAGTCGATCCGCCGGGCAACCGGACCCGGATAGTCATGGCCGACGAAAACGATGCGCTCGCTCTCGAACACGACCTCGCCATGCTCGAACAGCTCATGGCGGCCGTTCTCGTGCCCGACGACCCAGCGCGCGGTGAGCAGGGTCGGGCCGTCGAGACGGCCCCAGGGCAGAATGCTCACGCGGTGCCGTCGAACAGCGCCAGCACGGCCGCGCGCGAGACGTCCTCGACGCGCGGCGGCTGCCATTTCGGATCGCGCGTCTTGTCCACCACCTGCGCGCGCACGCCTTCGGCGAAGTCCGGGTGCCGGATCACGCCGCGCGTCAGCCGCAGCTCCATCGTCAGGCACTCGGGCAGGGTCATGGCGGCACCACGCTTGAGGAGCTCGGCGGTCACGCACAGGCTCGTCGGCGACATCTGGCGCAGCGTCTCGAGCGTGCGCGTCGCCCACGTCGTGCCCTCGGCCGCGAGCGCGCCAAGGATCTCGGCCACGTCATCGGCGGCGAAGCAGCGGTCGATCGCGGCGCGATCGCGCGCGAGCGGGCTCTCGGGTGGGGTGTGCGCATGCGCGGCCAGCGCGGTCACGCCCTCGCGCGCAAGCGCCGCCTTCAGTACTTCCAGCGAGTCGCGCGGCACGTAGTGCGTCGCAAGCCCGGTGTAGATCGCGTCGCCCGCCGACACCCGCGCCCCCGTCAGCGCGAGATAGAGCCCGAGCCGGCCGGGCAGGCGCGGCAGGAAATAGCTGCCACCGACATCCGGGAACAGGGCGATCGCCGTCTCCGGCATCGCCATCACCGCATGCTCGGTGACCACGCGGTGGCTGCCATGGATCGACAGCCCCAGGCCGCCGCCCATCGACAGTCCGTCGATCAGCGCGACATAGGGCTTGGGATATTCCGCGATCATGCGGTTGACGCGGTACTCGGCGGCGAAGAACGCCTCCGAGGCGGCGGCATCGCCGCGCAGCACGTTGTCGCGGATCAGCCGGACATTGCCGCCGGCGCAGAAGGCGCGACCGCCAGCCCCCTCGATCGTGACCAGCCGCACGGCAGGATCGTCGCGCCAGGCGCTGAGCGCCGCGTCGAGCGCGGCGATCATCTCCGGGTCGAGCACGTTCAGCACGCGCGGCCTGTTCAGCACCAGCCGGCCGACGCCGTGCACGACCTCGGTCAACACACTCGGTTCGGTTGCGATCTCGTTCATCCTCGGCTCCTCCGGCTCGGGCGTGCTTGGCTAGCAGCGCGTACCAGCGCCGGCAACCAAGGCTCAGCGCCGCCGCAGACCCCGCACGATTTCGACCGCGAGCCCCGCCAGCGCAGCGAAGCCGGCGGGCGAAGTGAGCGCCGGGCCGAGCGCCGCGAGCGCGACATCGCGCGTCCGCTCGGCCGCCTCCTCCGCGCGGTCGCGCCGCCGGGCGACCAGCAGCAGCACGGCCGCCAGCGCGAGATCCGCGCACGCCAGCGCCGCCGGCGTGCCGACCGGCCCGAGCACCGGCAGCAACGCATGCCAGCCCACGATGTGCAGCAGCGTGAGCGCGAATAGCGCGCATGCGCCGGCGGTGACCATCATCGCGACGCGGCGACCGGTCCCGCGGATGCGGGCCTGGATCGCCGCGGCCTGGGCCTCGATGACGATCCCGGCGAGGCGCAGGGCAGGCAGCATCAGCGCGACACGACCCGACCGATGAACCAGCCGATCGCGGCCGCCATCGCGAGACTGGTCAGCGGCCATGCCCGCACCTCTTCGGCCAGCCCGGCGGTCGCGACCTCGGCCCGGCCGCGCGCGGCCGCAACGGCCGCAGCGCCGGACTCCCGCGCCTCTCGCGCAGCCGTCGAGGCAGTGGTCGCGCCGGTCTCCAACAGTCGTGCGACCTGCGCCTGCAAGGTCTCGATCTGCTGCTCCAGCGTGGGCTGCGGGGCGGCTTTGCTGGCCATCGGGGTGCTCCTTCGCTCTGTCACCACCCCATCTCTGACGCGCCCGGGGCGCCGGGGTTGCCTGCCTTACAGGTTACAGGTCCACTAGATGTGGTGTGCGGGCAACAGTGCCCCCCAATATGCAGATGATGCTATGGCAAATTCCCGCGTCCCGTTGCTAGCCTTCCGACTCCGCCTGCCCTTTCCGCCGAGGTTCCGCCCATGACCGTGATGCCGCTGCCGCCCGTCTCCTCGACCCAGCCGCTGCTGCCCTGGGGTGAGACGCCGGCGCGGACCTACGCTCCCGGCATGGGCCAGGCGGTGGCCGACCGGACCATCAACCGCCGGATCGTCCGCCGCCTGCCGATCCCGAAGCGCATACCGTTCGAGGTGCCGCGCGACGACTCGACCGCGCTCGAGCGCCAACTCGCCGCCTGGGCGCGCCGCAACGGCTGGGCCTATGAGGGCCAGTTCTTCGTCGAACATGGCGACGACCGCCGCGTCTCCGGCTGGATCGAGGCGGTCGGACGGATCGAGACGGAGTCCTGGGCCGATGTTGCCGAGCGCGTCGCCCTCGGCAACAGCCTGCTCGAGCCCCGCCCCGAGTGGCGCGAGGCGGAGCGGCAGACGCTGCGCCACCATCTGCGCCAGGCGAGCCTGCTGATGAGCGGGCGGCATCTCCAGCATGGCGATGCCTCGCAGCCGTCGCGCAACATGGAGGTGTTCACCAACTGCTCGACCGCGGCGACCAGCTTCCTCTGCTACCTGCTGCTGCTGAACGGCTCCGGCGTGGGCCGCGCCTACGACGACGCGATGATGGCGGTCGATTGGGCGCGCGACATGCCGATCGTCGTGCCGGTGATCGACTGGAGCCATGCGGATGTGCAGGCCGGCCACATCACCGGATTCCTGACACGTCGCGACGCCGAGCACATGTACGCCACGCACGGGCGCATCGTCGTGCACGAGGTCGCGGACTCGCGCGAAGGCTGGGCCAAGGCCGTCGAGGTGATCGAGCGCCTCGCCTTCGAGCGGCGCGGCGAGGACGTGGTGCTGCTGGACTTCACCGGCGTGCGGCCCAAGGGCGCCCCGATCATGGGCATGCAGGGCCGCCCGGCCTCGGGACCCGGGCCGTTCATGCATGCGCTCTCGCGCGTGGCGATGGTGCGCGGATCGGGCATGGAGCCGTGGCGCGCGGCGCTGTTCGTCGATCACTACCTCGCCGAGTGCGTGCTGGTGGGCGGGGCGCGGCGGTCGGCGCGGATGAGCACGAAGACCTGGCGGGACCGCTCCGTGCTCGGCTTCATCTCGGTCAAGCGCGGCGGCTTCCTCTGGTCGTCGAACAACTCGATCACGGTGGACGCCGAATTCTGGGCGCATGTGCACCGGCCCGAGCCAGACCCGGCCTGGGATGAGGCGACGCGCGAGGAGTGGGCACACGCGCACGCGGTGTTCGAGGCGGCAGTAAAGGCCGCCTATGACGACCAGACGGGCGAGCCCGGCTTCATCAACCAGGACAAGCTGGTCGCGAACGACGAGGGGCTCGACGCCTATGAGTCCGGTGCGCTGTTCATAGGCAGCGAGAAGTACCAGGCGGAGACGGAGACGCATCCGCTGCTGCGCGACCTCGTGAAGCGCGCGCGCGCGTCGCGCTACACCCAGATCACCAATCCGTGCGGCGAGATCAGCCTGTTCATGCTGGGCGGCTACTGCGTCATCGCCGACGTGGTGCCCTATCATGCGGCGGACGACGACGACGCCGAGGCCGCGTTCCGCGCCGCCGCCCGCGCGCTGATCCGCGTCAACCTGATGGACTGCCTCTACCGGCCCGAGACGCGGCGAACCAACCGCATCGGCGTGGGCATCACGGGGCTGCACGAATGGGCGCTGAAGCGCTTCGGCCTCGGCTTCCGCGACATGATCGACGAGCGCCGCGCCAGGCCGTTCTGGATGATGCTCGCGCGCTTCAAGCGCGCGGTGCGCGACGAGGCGGTGCGCTACTCGGCGGCCCTCGGGCTCACCGCGCCGCACACCGACACCACGATCAAGCCCGCCGGCACAACGAGCAAGCTGTTCGGCCTGACCGAGGGTGCGCATCTGCCGTCGATGCGCGAGTACCTGCGCTGGGTGCAGTTCCGCAACGACGACCCGATGGTGCGCGAGTACGCCGCCAAGGGCTATCCGGTGCGCAAGCTCACCACCTATCGCGGCACCACGGTGGTGGGGTTCCCGACCAAGCCGGAAATCGTGCGGCTGGCCGACGAGCTCGGCCTGACGGATGCCATCGTCACTGCCGGCGAAGCCACGCCGGAAGAGCAGTACCGCTACCTCCAACTCCTGGAGAAGTACTGGATCCGCGGTGTCGACGAGCAGGGCGAGCCGCTGGTGCCCGACACCGGCAACCAGGTGTCCTACACCCTGAAATACGATCCCAGGACGGTCAGCTTCGAGGCGTTCCGCAAGGCCGTGCTGGAACTGCAACCGACCGTGCGCGCCTGCGCGGTGATGCCGCAGGCCGACACCACCGCCTACGAGTACCAGCCCGAGGAGCCGGTGACGAAGGCGGAGTACGAGCTGATCGCCGCCGCGATCGCCGGCGCCCAGGCGAAGGAGGAGGTCGGACGCGAGCACGTCGACTGCGTCGGCGGCGTCTGCCCGATCGATTTCGGCACCAACGAGGCCAGCCAGAAGGCGGCGTAAGGCTCAGGCCGCCGCGTTCGCCGGGACGCGCTGCTGCGCGAGCCTGCGCAGGACATCCGGCACCCGCTCCGCGACGCAGGGCCTGCTGAACAGGTAGCCCTGCGCCTCCGCGCATCCTTCCGTACGCAGGATGTCGAGCACGGCGCCCGTCTCGACGCCCTCCGCCGTGGTGCGCATGCCGAGCGCACGGCCGAGGCCGACGATCGCGCGCACGATCGCGCGGCTGCCGGGCTTGCTGTCGAGATCGCGGATGAAGGACTGGTCGATCTTGATCTTGTCGAAAGGAAAGCTGCGCAGGTAGCCGAGCGAGGAGTAGCCGGTGCCGAAATCGTCCATGGCGATGCGGACGCCGAGGCCGCGCAGCCGATGCAGCAGCGCCCCCGTCGCCGCCTCATCCTCGAGCAGCAGTGATTCGGTGATTTCGATCTCCAGGCGGCTCGCCGGCAGACCCGAATCGGCAAGCGCCGTCGCCACCGTCGCGACCAGGTTGGGGTCGCGGAACTGGATCGCCGAGACATTCACCGCCACCCGCACCCCATCCGGCCAGGCGGCCGCGTCCGTACAGGCGCGCCGCAGCATCCACGCGCCGATCGGCACGATCAGGCCCATCTCCTCGGCGACGGGGATGAACTCCACCGGCGAGACCATGCCGCGCGACGGGTGGCGCCAGCGCAGGAGGGCCTCGAAGCCCGAGACCCGGCCGGACGCGAGTTCGACGATCGGCTGATAGACTGCCTGCAGCTCGCCGCGCTCGATCGCCTGCCTGAGATCGCTCTCGAGCGTCCGGCGCCGCTGCACGGCCGCATCCATCTCCGGCGTGAAGAACCTGGTCGCGCCGCGGCTTTCGCGGCGGCACTGTTCGAGCGCCAGCTGCGCGTGATGCAGCAACTGGTCGTGGCTGGCCCCATCCTCGGGCGCCAGAGCGACACCGATCGAGGCGCCGAGCTCGACCGCCTTCCCGTCGACGACGAAAGGCTTCGCCAGTGCGGTCAGCAGCCGCCGCGCGAGCGCCGATGCGTCCTCGCTCTTGTCGATGCCGACCTGCACCACGGCGAACTCGTCACCGCCGAGCCGCGCCACCGTGTCGCCGTCACGCGCGCAGGCGAGCAGCCGCTCGCCCACCTGGCGCAGCACCTGGTCGCCCGCCGGCTGGCCGACCGCCTCATTGACGGCACGGAATCCGTCGAGATCCAGGCTGAGCAGCGCGACCCGGGCGCCCGCCGCGCGCTGAGCCAGCGCCTGCTCGACGCGCTCGCGCAGCTGCAGCCGGTTCGCCAGCCCGGTCAGTCCGTCATGACGCGCGAGATAGGTGATCTGCGCCTCCGCCCGGCGCCGCTCGGTGATGTCCTCGTAGGTGACCACCCAGTGCCCGCCGGCCATCGGCTCATGCGAGATCGCGATCACGCGTCCGTCCGCGAGCTCCTGGAAGCTAGTGCCCGGCTCGCCGCGGGCGACGAAGCCCAGACGCTCGCGGATCAGCGTCTCGGTCGCGGCGGGGCTGTGGTTGCCGGCGGCGATGCTCCGCATCAGCAGCTCCCGGAAGGTGATGCCGGGGCGCACCACCTCGGGGTCGAGCCGGTAGATCTCGTAGAAGCGCCGGTTCGCCACCAGCAGCCGATGCTCGGCGTCGTAGAGGCAGAGCCCCTGCGACATGTTGTTCAGCGCGGCATCCAGGCGGGCGTTGGTCTGTTCAAGCGCCGCCTCGCGGCGCTTCTGCGCGGTGATGTCCGAGACCGTCAGCACGGCCCCGCCATCCGCCGTCGGGTTGCGCGTGATCCGGACCCAGGCCCCGACCGGGTCGGCGACCTCGGTCTCCCGGGCATCCGGAGCGAGCCCGGCGGCAAGCGCGAACCGCTCGACCGGCGTGCCGGGCACGAGCAGCCCGGCGGCGGCCGGCAGCAGCTCCTGCACCCGGCGGCTCGCACGAACGATCCGGCCATCGCGGCCGATCAGCACGAGGCCGTCGGCCGTGTGATCGAGTGCGGCGAGCAGCCGCGACGCCTCGGCAGCGTCCGCCCCTGCCACGCGGGACAGCACGGCGCGCAGCCCTTGCCGCACGCGCGCCGCTGCCCGGATGAGCCCGCCGGTCAGGGTCAGGCCCCAGCGCCGACGCGGCAGCGCGGAATGCGGAGACAGGGGACTGCCGCTCGCCATGGCGCAATGATCCGGCGCGACGACTTAACGGCCCGATAACGCCGTTGCTGACAGTCGGTTTCGCGGCCTGCGTCGCATGCCCGTACGGCGAACGGCCGCGCAGGTCCCGCTTGCCCGGCGCGCGCAGGGCTGGCAGCGTGCCGCGCCCATGTCCGCCCCGATCGTCCGCTTTCTCGGCGTCGAGAAATCCTATGACGGCGTCACCCCGGTGGTGCGCCGGCTCGACCTCGACATCGCCCGCGGCGAGTTCCTGACCCTGCTCGGTCCGTCGGGGTCGGGCAAGACGACGACGCTGATGATGCTCGCCGGGTTCGAGGCACCTACCGCCGGGCGGATCGAGGTCGAGGGCCGCGACGTCGGCCGCCTGCCGCCGCATCGGCGCGGCATCGGCGTGGTGTTCCAGTCCTACGCCCTGTTCCCGCACATGTCGGTCGCCGAGAACGTCGCCTTCCCGCTCGAGGTGCGCGGCGTGCCCCGCGCCGAGCGGTCCGCGCGCGTGGCCCGCGCGCTGGAGATGGTGCGGCTCGGCGGGTTCGGCGAACGCCGCCCGGCCCAGCTCTCGGGCGGGCAGCAGCAGCGCGTCGCACTGGCCCGCGCGCTGGTGTTCGCGCCCGCGCTCGTGCTGATGGACGAGCCGCTCGGCGCGCTCGACAAGCAGCTTCGCGCCGAGATGCAGCTCGAGATCCGCCACCTGCACGAGCAGCTCGGCGTCACCGTGGTCTACGTCACGCACGACCAGGAGGAGGCGCTGACGCTGTCGGACCGGATCGCCGTGTTCCACCACGGCGCGGTGCAGCAGCTCGACGCGCCGGCGACCCTGTACGAACGGCCCGCTAATGCCTTCGTCGCCCGCTTCATCGGCGAGAACAACCGCCTGGCCGGTACCGTGAGCGGGATCGACAGCGAGGACGGGATGGTCAAGGTCGCGCTCGCGGGCGGGCGCAGCCTGTGGGCGATGCGCGGCGATTGCGGCGCGGCCGGCGCGCGCGCGGTGGTCTCGGTGCGCCCCGAGCGCATCGCGCTCGCGCCAGGCCCGGCCGCCGACCTCTCGGAGGACGCGATCCCGGCCCGCGTTGTCGAGACGATCTATCTCGGCGATCACGTGCGAGTGCGGCTCGCCCTCGAGGGTGGCGCGGAGGTGATGGCGAAACGGCCGATCGCCGCCGCCGACCCGCGCCTGGTTGCCGGCGCCGAAGCGGCCGTGGCCTGGCAGCCCGAGCACGCGATCGCCTTCGCGCCCGAGCCCGGCGATTGAGCCGCCCGGGCTTCCGCCGCTAGAGTCGCTGCCGCCGGGTTTGTCGGATCGGGGAGAGACACGTCATGCGACCGCTGATGCTTGCCGCCGCGCTGGCCGCGGCCGTCGTCGCCGCGCCCGCCGCGGCGCGCGACCTCACCGTCGTCTCCTGGGGCGGCGTCTATCAGGACGCCCAGCGCGCCGTGTATTTCCAGCCCTTCATGCAGGCGCGCGGCATCCGCCTGCTGGAGGAGACCTGGGACGGCGGTGTCGGCGTGCTGCGCGCCAAGATGCAGTCCGGCGCCAACAACTGGGACGTGGTGCAGGTCGAGAGCGAGGAGCTGCTGGTCGGCTGCGAGGAGGGTCTGTTCGAGCGGATCGACTGGTCCCGCGTCGGCGGCCGCGAGGCGTACCGGCCGGATGCCGTGCACGACTGCGGCGTCGGCGCGATCTACTACTCGTTCGTCCTTGCCTATGACCGCGCGCGCA
This sequence comes from uncultured Elioraea sp., assembly GCA_937995555.1. Classification (GTDB taxonomy): domain Bacteria; phylum Pseudomonadota; class Alphaproteobacteria; order Acetobacterales; family Acetobacteraceae; genus Elioraea. Next base: position 1,071 of record CALKJX010000019.1, on the reverse strand, counting down.
TCACGGGCGAGGGGCCGAAATCCTGGGCCGATTTTTGGGACGTGCAGCGCTTTCCCGGCAAGCGCGCGTTGCGGCGCGGGCCGAAGACCAACCTGGAGATCGCGCTGCTCGCCGACGGCGTGCCTCCGAACCAGGTCTATGCGGCGCTGCGCACCGAGGCCGGGGTCGAGCGCGCCTTCGCCAAGCTCGACCAGCTTCGTCCGCACCTCGTGTGGTGGACCGCCGGTGCGCAGCCGCCGCAACTGCTCGCCGCCGGCGAGGTGGCGATGGCGAGCGCCTACAACGGCCGCATCTCGGCGGCGAACCGCAACGACGGGCGGAACTTCGCGATCGTCTGGGCCAACAATCTCTACACGATCGATTCCTGGGTGATCATGAAGGGCTCGCCCAACCTCGCCCAGGCCTACGCCTTTATCGCCTTCGCCGGCCAGCCGCAGGCCCAGGCGCAACTGCCGCCCCGCATCCCCTACGGCGTGCCCGCGGTCGGCGCCGAGGCGCTGATCCCGGCCGAGGTGAAGCCCGACCTGCCGACCACGCCCGCCAACATCGCCACCGCGATCCAGATCGACGACGCCTACTGGCTCGAGAACATCGACCGGCTGACCCAGCGCTTCAACGCCTGGGCGGCCCGCTGACGGCGCGGCGCGGCGGCTGATGGCGGACGCCGCCGCGGACCTCGCACGCCGGGTCCACCGTGCGGGACTGCGCCGGCGGGCGGCCGCGGCGCTGCTGGTGGCGCCGCTGCTGCTGTTCCTGCTGATCGGCTTCGCCGCGCCGATCGCCGCCCTGCTCGCGCGCGGGGTGCAGGACACCGAGGTGCCGCGCGTGCTGCCGCGCGTCACCGCGGCGCTGGCCGAGTGGGACGGGCGGGGCCTGCCCGGCGCGGAGGCGTTCGCTGCCCTCGCCGAGGACATGCGCGAGGCCCGCGCCGCCGGCACGCTCGCCCAGGCCGCAACCCGGCTGAACTACGACATCAACGGCTTCCGCACGCTGATGTTCACGACCGCGCGCCGGCTGCCGGGACCGGGCGAGGACGCGCAGGCCGCGCTGGTCGCCACCGACCCGGCCTGG
>CALKJX010000018.1 GCA_937995555.1 uncultured Elioraea sp. | reverse complement strand
GCCTCCGGCGGGGACGGCAACCTGTATGCGGTCGCGGGCACCACCATCTACACCGTGGATGTGGCGACCGGCGCTGCCTCGAACCCGGTGAATTTCGGCGGGCAAGGGCTGGGCCAGGCGTTCGGCCAGAGCTTCTTCACCGAGGCGGGCGCCGTGCCCGAACCCGGTTCGCTCGCACTGCTTGCCGTGGCCCGTGCCGGCTTGGGCGCGGCGACCCGGTGGCGCATGGCTGCCTAGGCTTCGGCAGGCGCCTCGATCCTGAAGCCGCGGGCGCCTGTGGAGCGGGAACCGGAGCGTGGGGGCGGCCGCTGGACCTTGGTCCCTTGATCTGATCTGAAAGGGCCATGACAGCGCCGTCCCCCTACCTCGTCCGCGCCGCGGACGCCCCGCTTATCCGGCACTCCCCCACCCTGAAGGTGGCCGAGGCCAATTTCCCCGGCTTCGGCATCGCGCTCCGCTACCAGGAGCGCGCCCCGGGCGGCCCGCCCTCGGATTGGTGCGAGACCGGCCACTCCATCTTCATCCTCTCCGGCAGGATCCGCTACGAATTCCCTGATCACACAGTGGAAGCCGGCCCCGGCGACATGCTGCACATCCCCGCCGGCCACGCCCACCGCCACAAGCCCTCGGTGATCGGCGACGAGCCGGTGCGCTACGTGCTCACCGAGTTCGGCTGAGCCGCGGGTTCTCCCGCGCCCGGCTCGCGAGGTTTTAACGTCACGCCAACCTGCAGCTGCGATACAGCCGCACGGAGGGTTCCACCCGCATGCGCGGTGCCTTGGCTCAGGTCATGAACTGGTTCGGTGCGCCCGCCCGGCCGCGCGCGCCGGACCGGGCGGGCCAAGTGCTGTTCGACGACCGGCCGCCGGCGTCTCCGCCCACCCGCCGCCGCCTCGATCCCGAGCCCCTGCCCCCGCCGCCCGCCCGCTGGCCCGAGGCCAAGCTGAGGGTGATCGGGGCGATCTGGGGCGAGGGCTTCCTCGGCCCCGGCGGGGCGCAGGAGGCGCTGACGCTCGCCAAGCCGCTCGGCTTGAACCAGACCCACTCGGTGCTGAACCTCGGCGCCGGGCTCGGGGGCGCCACGCGCGCGCTCGCCGTCGAGTCGGGCGCCTGGGTCACCGGCTACGAGACCGACCCTGACCTCGCGCGCGCCGCCCAGGCGCTGTCGGAGAAGCACAAGATCGAGAAGAAGGCCGAGGTGAAGCATCTCGACCTCGCCAACCCGCAGATCCGCAAGGGCTACTACCACCACGCGCTGGCGCTGGAGGCGCTGTGGCGCATCCCCGACAAGGCGTCAGTGATCGCCGCCCTGGTCGGCGGCGTGAAGCCGCAGGGCCAGGTGGTACTGACCGATCTCGCGCTGGGTGCGCCCTCGCCCTCGGCCGAGCGGGCCTTCAACGCCTGGGCGCAGCTCGAAGGGGTCGCACCCTGCCTCACCGGCGAGAAGGCGACGACCGCGCTGCTGGCGAAGGAGGGGCTCGACATCCGCATCTGCGAGGACATCACGGCCCGCCACATCAGCCAGACGGTCACCGCCTGGGCGGCCTTCGTCGAGGAGCTGAAGCGGGACCGTCCGTCGCGTCCCTTCGCCATCCAGGTGGTGGCCGAGGCCGAGCGGTGCATGCGCCGGATCGATCTGTTGCGCACCGGCCGGCTGCGCCTGCTGCGCTGGCACGCGATCCGGCGCTGAGCGCACGGCAGACCCCCTGGCGTTGACACCGGCCGCCCAAGCCTCTACCTGCGCCGGCTCGATCGAAGGAACACGACGATGCGCATCCGCAACTCGCTCCGCTCCGCCAAGGCGCGGGACAAGAACAACCGGCTCGTGCGCCGCAAGGGCCGGCTCTACGTGATCAACAAGAAGAACCCGCGCATGAAGGTGCGCCAGGGCTGATCGCCCGCGCCCCTGCCGTGGGCGCATCCGCTCGCTTGCGCCGCCGCGCGTGCGGCCATAGATCACCGGCATGGCCGATCCGGCCGGGGAGGGTGCCATGCTCGCGATGCCGGAGCCCGATCAGGCGGTTCTCGCCCGGCGCGAGGCGATCATCGCCGCGCTCAGCGACCGTGCCGGTGCCGGCAACGTCATCGCCGAACCGCTCCGCCTGAAGCCCTACGAGACCGACGGCTTCACCGCCTACAAGCGCATTCCGCTCGCCGTGGTACTGCCCGAGACCACCGCACAGGTGGCCGCGTGCCTGCGCTACTGCCACGAGCAGGGCATCCGCGTGGTGCCCCGCGCGGCCGGCACCTCGCTATCGGGCGGGGCGCTGCCGCTGGAGGATGCCGTGGTGATCGGCGTCTCGCGCATGAACCGCATCCTGGAGGTGAGCCTCGCGGACCGGCTCGCGCGCGTCGAGGCGGGGGTGACGAACATCGGCATCACCAGGGCGGTGGAGGGCGAGGGGTTCTTCTACGCGCCCGATCCGTCCTCGCAGCTCGCCTGCATGATCGCCGGCAATGTGGCGATGAACTCGGGCGGCGCGCATTGCCTGAAATACGGCGTGACTGCCAACAACCTGCTCGGCGTCACGATGGTCACGATCGAAGGCGCGGTGATCGAGCTCGGCGGCGGGCATCTCGACACGCCGGGCTACGACTGGCTCGGCCTGATCACCGGCAGCGAGGGCCAGCTCGGCATCGTCACCGAGGTGACGGTGCGCATCCTGCGCGCCGCCGAGGGCGCGCGCGCGATGCTGGTGGGCTTCGGCGCGACCGATGTCGCAGGCGCGGCGGTCGCCGACATCATCGCGAGCGGCATCATCCCGGTCGCGCTGGAGTTCATGGACCGCCCCTGCATCCACGCCTGCGAGGCCTTCGCCCACGCGGGCTATCCGCTCGATGCCGAGGCGCTGCTGATCATCGAGGTGGAAGGCAGCGAGGCCGAGCAGGACGCGCTGCTCGACCGGCTCAAGGCGATCTGTGCGCGCCACAACCCGACGACGGTGCGCGTGGCCCGCAACGCCGAGGAGAGTGCGGCGATCTGGAAGGGGCGCAAGGGCGCGTTCGGCGCGGTCGGGCGGATCAGCCCGGACTATCTCTGCATGGACGGCACGATCC
>CALKJX010000017.1 GCA_937995555.1 uncultured Elioraea sp. | reverse complement strand
CGGCCCTTGGCGTCGGTGGCGAGGCCGGTGGCGGAACTGGGATGCGCGAGCGTCTTCAGCGCGGTACCGTCCGCGTCGAACAGGTGCACGGCCTTGCCGACCGCGGCGGCGCGCCAAGCCCCTTTTCCCGGATGGGCGAGGACGTGTTCGACCCATTTGCCCGGCCAGGCCCCGAGCGTGCGCGCGCCCTCGGGTCCGACGCGGCGGAGCTGGCCGTCATCACCGCCGGAGAGGAACCCACCCGGAACCGCGTCCGCGCAGAGCGCGAGGCAGGCGCCCTCGTGCGTTTCGATCGGGATCGCGGTCTTGGGGTCGGCGAGTGGGGCGATGCGAACAGTGCCGTCGCCGAGAGCGAAGGCCGCCAGGCGGCTCTCGGTCTCGAACGCCGCGGCGACGACGAAGGCGTCGAACGCATGGGTGGTGCCGCGTGTGTCGAGCAGGAAGCTGGCTGCGGAGGGGGGCGGGGGGGCCGGGCCCCCATCGCGGCTTGCCGCGATGGGACCCGGTAGCGTTGCCCCCCCGCCTGTTATTTCCCCGCTCACGCCTTGCAGGCCTCGAAGCCCTTGCGCAGCACGGGCCGGCTGAGATTGCGGCCGATGAAGACGATCTTGGAGACGCGCTCCTCGCCATCCTTCCAGGGACCGACGAAGTCGCCGTCGGCGATCATGTGCACGGCCTGGAAGGCGAAACGGCGCTCCTCACCCGGGTAGGCGAGGATGCCCTTGGTGCGCAGCAGATCCGGCCCCTTCTGCGCCAGCAGTTCGGTGATCCAGGCGTTGAACTTCTCGGGGTCGACCTCGCCGCGCATGGCGACGCTGATCGAGGAGACCTGCTCGTCGTGCTCGTGTTCGGTCTCGGTGAGGAAGTCCGGCGCGTTGGCGAGGATCCGGTCGAGGTCGAAGGCGTTGCGGCCGAGTACCGCGTCGAGCGGCACGGCAGCGCGCTCGGCGCGGTGGAGGGTTGCGTAGGGATTGATCGCGCGGATCGCGTCCTCGACAGCGGCCAGCTCCTCCGCCGTGACGAGGTCGGTCTTGTTCACCACGATCACGTCGGCGAAGGCGATCTGCTCCTCGGCCTCGGGCGAGTCCGCCAGCCGCGCCGGCAGGTGCTTGGCGTCGACCACGGTGACGATCGCGTCGAGCCTCGTCTTCGCGCGCACATCCTCGTCGACGAAGAAGGTCTGCGCCACGGGTGCGGGGTCGGCGAGTCCGGTCGTCTCGATGATGATGGAATCGAAGCGGTCGCGCCGCTTCATCAGCCCGCCGAGGATGCGGATCAGGTCGCCCCGCACGGTGCAGCAGATGCAGCCATTGTTCATCTCGAACACTTCCTCGTCGGCGTCGATGACGAGGTCGTTGTCCACGCCGAGCTCACCGAACTCGTTGATCACGACGGCGATGCGCTTGCCGTGCTGTTCCGACAGGATGCGGTTCAGCAGCGTGGTCTTGCCGGCGCCGAGATAGCCGGTCAGCACGGTGACGGGGACGGGCGCGGCCGGATCGGTGCCGGCGTTGGTCGGCATGGGGTCGAGGTCTCCCTTCGGCTGCAGGTCTGCCGGATGCCAGGATATAGGGTCAGCCAAGCGGCCCGGCCAACCAGTCGGGCATCCAGCCCCGTGGGACGTGCAGGGCGGCCTCGCCGGCGGCGAGCAGTGCCCAGACCACGGTCGCGTTCCAGGCCAGGGCCGCGACGCCCAAGCCAAGGGCGGCGAGCATGACGACGCCGTCGCGCTGCAGCATCGCCAGGGCAAGCAGGATCAGCGCCCAGGCCGGCGGCAGATTGCCAAGGGGGATCGGCAGAGCGAGCGCGAGCGCCAGCAGCACGGCGAGAGCGCCTGCGGCCCGGCGGCCCCAGCGGCCGGTCAGCGCCACGAGCCGCGGGCGTACGACGCCACCGATGCGCCGGAAGACCGGGGCAGCCTTGGCGAGCGTGAGGGCCAGGGCGGCTCCGGGAATGCGGCGCCGCGCCAGGACCTGCGGGAGCTGCGGCCGGCGCGCCCCGAGCATGAGCTGCGCTGCGAGCAGGGCGATCGGCAGGCCGAGTGCGGTGGACATCCCCGGCAGCGGCGGACCGGGGATGCCGTTGGGCAGCGCGAACAACAGGATCGCAAGCGCGAAGCCACCCGAGCCGAGCCCCGACAGGATCGCCCCGACCGTCACCGCGGGGGTGTCGGCCCAGTGACGCGCAAGGCGTTCGAGCAGCAGCGACGTGTCGCGCGTCGCGGGCACGATCCGGTCTCCTCAGGTCAGTATGCAGGCGGCAGGCGGCAACCTGCTGCGCGGCGATAAGGGTCCCGGCAGCGGGCCGACAAGGCCCGGAGCCGATCAGAGCCACGCGAGCCGCGCGCTCAGCGCACGGGCGCCTCGGCGCGGCGCCGGCGGAGCTGCACCGCCGCCTCGCCCACCGTTCGGCGCAGGGCGTCGAGATCCGCCCGGCGCTCGATCACCGCGGCGGCGGTGGCCGCCACCCGGTTCGCTCCCAGCCCCTCATAGGCGCCGGCAAGGTCGCGCAGCGCCTCTTCGAAAGCGACTATGTCGCCCCGTGCGGCGGCCGACTCCGCCCGTGCCATAGCCGCCGCGCCGGCGCCGATCTGGCGTTCGACCAGGCGGCCGAAATCGGCCGGCGTCAGAGTCGAGCGGACCAGTGCGAGCGTCTGCTGATCGATGACCGGCTCCTTCTCATCGTCGCGGCAGGCGAGAGGCCCGCGCCGGCCCGGCAGGGCGCGCGCCAGCGCGGCGAGCAGTTCGTTGGTGGCGACCGGCTTCTCGATCACCGCCGCCATCCCGGCCGCCAGGAACGCCGCGCGCTGTTCGGGCAGCACATGCGCCGTCACGGCGATCACCGGCACCTGGCCGGCGGGCGGCGGCAGGGCGCGGATCATGCGCGTCGCCTCGAGGCCGTCGATCGCCGGCATCTGGATGTCCATCAGTACCGCGTCGTAGCTCGTGGCGCGGATCATGCGCAGCGCCTCGCGCGCGTCGGCGGCGACATCGCAGCTGTGGCCGAGCCGTTCGAGCATCGCCGCGATCAGCCGGCGATTGGTCGGCACGTCATCCACCGCGAGCACGTGCAGCGGATCGGAGACGATCGCGGCCCGCGCCGTGCGCTCCGTCAGCTCCGTGGCGCCAGGCAGGAAGGGCAGGAAGCAGCGGATGGTCTCGCTCCGCCCGCCGCCGGCGCGCAGCCGCAGCATCCGCCCGCCCAGCGCCTCCGCATAGGCCGCGGCCGCGGCGAGGCCCTCGGCGAGATCCTCGCCCGGCCAGACCTCGCGCAGATCGACCGGCTCGAACGCCTCGTGAGCCATCGCCGCAGCGGCCGGATCGCCCACCTCGACGCCGAGCCCACCCGCCTCCTGGGTAACGCGCAGCATGAGCGTGCCCCCCGGGCGGAGCGGCAGGCAGCGCAGCACCAGCATGCGCACGAGCGTAGCCAGACGCGCTCCGTCTCCCACCCAGTTCGCCGGCACGGACGGGTCGCGCGAGAGCATGACGCGCCCGCCCATCTCGGCGATGCGGCCCTCCAGTCCGCGGATCGCCTGGGCGAGCGTCTCGTCGGCCGCGAACGGCTCTCCGGCAGGGGCCGCGCGGCCGTCAGCGAGGGCGGCGGCGTCGAGCACGACCTCGGTGGTCGCGAGCATGTCGTCGGCCGCATCGCGGGCCGCCCGCACGGCACGGAGATGCGACGGTTCGAGCCCTGGCTGTTCCAGAATCAGACCGAACGTACCGGCGATGCGGTGCAGCGGTGCGGCGACGTCGCGCGCCATCGCCGCCAGCATCGCCGGACCGATGCGCGCGGAAGGCGCCGACGGGGCGGACGTCGG
>CALKJX010000016.1 GCA_937995555.1 uncultured Elioraea sp. | reverse complement strand
GAGCTGAACCACGCCATCCGCGCCTGCCTCGCCGCTCACAACGCAGACCCCAAGCCCTTCCGCTGGACCGCGCCCGCCGACACCATCATCGGCAAGCACCCGCGCAGGAAACCTCGCCCGGAATCACTCCACTAGGGGCAGAAGGTCTGGCCGCGCAGCCCGCCGAGCAGACGCCCATCGGCATCGCGGGCGATGACCCGGAGCGGCCGCGACTCGGCCGGACCCGCCTTCGCCTCGTTGATCGCGGCCAGCGCCTTGCCGATCGCCTCGACGGTCGCGGGGCCGGGCTCGACCGCCAGCGTCAGCGCGATCCCCGCGGGCAACGTCATCCGCGGGCGGCGCGCGGGTCGCCGGCCAGCGCCTCGGTGGTGTCGAAGTCGCGCATCACCGCATCGTCCGCCATCTCGACCTCGTGCACCGCCTCGGCGTGCTCGCCGGCGAGGTGCCGCGCGCCGACATCGCCCGTGACTTGCCGCATCGCCGCGAAGAAGCGCCGCCCCCACAGCATCGGGTTGCCCTGCTTGCCGCGGAAGGTCGGCATGACGATCTCGCGCCCCTCGTCGGGATCGAAGGCGGCCAGCAGCCGGTCCAGCATCGGCGCGGTGACCAGCGGCATGTCGCCCAGGCAGACCAACGCCGCATCGACATCCGGCGGCAGCGCGTCGATCCCGGTGCGCAACGAGGACGACAGCCCCTGCGCGTAGTCGGGGTTGTGCGCGAACACCACCTCGCGGCCGGGCAGGGCAGCGCGCACCGCCTCCGCCTCGTGGCCGGTGACGACGATCACCGGCCGCGCGCGGCTCGCCAGCACGTTGTCCACCACCCGTGCGATCATGGTCTTGCCGGCCTGGTCCTTCACCAGCAGCTTGTTCAGCGGCGCCATCCGGCGCGACCGTCCGGCCGCGAGCACGATCGCGGCGATCCGGCTGCCGCGCTTCGGCGCCGGCCCCTGGTCCTCCTCCGGCGCGCGGGCGCGCGGCAGCGGACGGAGCTCGATCTCCTTCAGCAGCCCCCCCACACCCATGTCCATGATGTCGCGCGGCGCGAGCGGCAGATCGGCCATCAGCCGTTGCAGCACCCAATCGACCCCGTTCAGCTTGGGGCTGCGCGCGCAGCCGGGCAGCACCACCGCCGGGATGCCGCCGAGGTCGCCGAAGCAGAGCAGGTTGCCCGGATCGACCGGCATGCCGAAATGATGGATCACCCCGCCCGCGCGCACGATCGCCGCCGGACAGACATCGCGCCGGTCCACCACCGCCGACGCCCCGGCGATCAGCAGGATGCGCGCGCCCGCGTCCTTCAGCCGCCTCAGCGCGTCCGCGACCTCGGCCGCGTCGTGGCCGCAGCGCTCCTCGGGCAGGAGTTCGGCGCCCAGCGCGACGACCCGATCCCGCGTCGCCTCGACCGTGCCGTCGAGCACGCTGTCCTTGGTGGCGGCGAGCCGCGTCAGCACCAGCCCGACCTTGCGGCCGGTGAACGGACGCACCTCCAGCAACGGTCCGCCCTGGCGCGCGATCGCCACCGCCGCGGCGACGATGCGGCGATCGACCGCGAAGGGGATGATCTTCACCGTCGCCACCATGTCGCGCGGATGCACCACGCTGAACGGCGGCAGGGTTGCGAGGGTGAGCGCCTCGTCGAGCCGGTTCAGCCGGTCGATGCGCGCGCGGTCGAGCAGCAGCAGCCCGTGCGTCTCGGCGCTGAGATTCACTCGCCCGGTGGCTGCGCGCGTGCGCGCGAGCAGCGGGCCGAGGCACGCATCGGCGAGCCGGTCGGCCGCCTCGTCCTCGGCGATGTCGCCGGTTTCGAGCCGCGCCACGGTCACGCGCGCGATCCCGGCCGAGGCGAGGGCGAGCACGTCCTCGCGCGTCAGCACGCGGCCCTTCTTCAGCATCCGCGCACCGGCCTTGATGGAATGGGCGAGGATCGCCCCGACGGCGTCCTCGACCGCCTCGTCGCCGAAGGTCATGCCGCCTCGCGCGCGGGTGACACGAGCGGGGCACGCCGGCGCACCGCGACGATCTCGGCCATGATCGCGAGCGCGATCTCGGGCGCCGTCTCGGCCTCGATCGCAAGCCCGATCGGGCCGCGGATGCGCGCCAGCGCCTCGCGGGAATGGCCGAGCTCGGTGAGCCTGGCGAGCCGGGCGGCGTGCGTGCGCCGCGACCCCAGCGCGCCGATGTAGAAGGCGTCGGAACGCAGCGCCGCGTCCAGCGCGGGGTCGTCGAGCTTCGGGTCGTGCGTCAGCGTCACCACCGCACTTCGGCTGTCGGGCTTGAGCTCCGCCATCGCCTCGTCCGGCCAGCGCGTGTCGAGCGTCACGCCGGGGAAACGCTCATCGGTGGCGAAGAAGCGGCGCGGGTCGATCACGGTGACCGCGAAACCGAGCGGCGGCGCCATCGGCGCGAGCGCCTGGGCGATGTGCACCGCGCCGACCACGATCAGCCGGAGCGGCGGGTTGTGCGGGTGGAGGAACCAGCGCGCGCCCTCGCTCTCCACGGTTCGCGCGACATCGTCGGCAAGGGCAGTGCGTGCCGCCGCCACCACGGCCTCGGGCAGGTTGGCGCCATGCGCGCCATCCGTCCCGACCAGCGCCTGCGCGCCGTCGGAGAGCCGGGTCGCCAGCAGCACCGGCCGCTTCGCCTTGCGCGCGGCCTGCAGCGCCTGGAACAGCGTCGGCGTCATCCGAGCTTCTCGACGAAGACGCTGACCGTGCCGCCGCAGGCGAGCCCCACTTCCCAGGCGCGCTCGTTGGTCACGCCGAAAGTCAGCACGCGCGGCGTGCCGGACGCCATCACCTCGCGCGCCGCATCCGCGACCGCGCCTTCGATGCAGCCCCCCGAGACCGAGCCGGCCATCTTGCCCGACGCCGTGACGGCGAGACGCGAGCCGGCCGGACGCGGCGACGAGCCCCAGGTCTCGACCACGGTCGCAAGCACCACGGTCTCGCCCTCCGCCACCCACTGCCCCGCCGTGCTCAGGATGTCCTCTGCGTCCGTGTTCATGCGGCCTTCCTCCTGGCCGGGTGTGCCGACAGCGCGTGCACCAACCCCGCGATGCTGTCGATATTGTGCGCCGGGCGGAAGTCGTCCACGTGCGGCAGCATGACCCTGATGCCGGTGGCCTTGGGCTCGAAGCCCTGGAAGCGCAGCAGCGGATTGAGCCAGATCAGCCGGCGGCAGGATTTGTGCAGCCGCTCCATCGCCTCGGCGAGCCCAGCGCCCCCCTCGCGGTCGAGCCCGTCGGTGATCAGCAGCACGGTCGCCCCCTGGCCGAGCACGCGCCGGCCCCACTCGCGGTTGAAGCGCGCGATCGCCTCGCCGATGCGCGTGCCGCCGGACCAGTCGGGCACCATGGCGCTCACCATCTGGAACGCGGCCTCCGGGTCGCGGTGGCGGAACGCGCGGGTGACGTTGGTGAGCCGCGTGCCGAACAGGAAGGTGTGGGTGCGCGTGCGCGTGCAGGCGACCGCGTGCAGGAAGTGCAGCAGGATCGGCGCGTAGCGGCCCATCGAGCCGGAGATGTCGCACAGCGCCACCAGCGGCGGGACGCGGGTGCGTCGGCGCCGGCGGGCGATCTCCACCAGCGCGCCGCCCTCGCGCAGGGACCGGCGCAGCGTCTCGCGCAGGTCCGCGCGGGGGCCCAGCGGGTCGGGGCGGAAGCGACGGGACGGCACGGCATCGAGCGGCAGGGTCAGACGCGCGATCGCGGCGCGGGCGGCGCGGATCTCGGCCTCGCCCATCGCCTCGAAGTCCATCCTGCGCAGCCGCTCCTCGGCCGAGGCGACCAGGCGCGCCTCGATGCGCTGCTCCTCCTCGGACGGGCGGGGCTGCTCCTTCGGGCGCGACTGCGCGCCCATCGCCTCGGCGGCGCGGCGCGCACCGGCTTTGGGCTTCTGCGGCTCGGCCGGGCGGCGCAGCCCGTCGAGCGCTGCCATGATGCTCTCGGCGATGTTCCGGTCGGGGTTGCGCCAGAACAGCGCGAAGGCTGCGTCGAACACGTCCCAGTGCTCGTGGCGCGTGGCCATCACCGCGCGCAGGGCCGCGTGCACGTCGCCCTTGCGGGTGAGGTCGATGTGCAGCAGCGCGTGCTGCGCCTCGATCACCTGGCCCGGGCCGACCGGCAGGCCGGCGCGGCGGAGCATCCGGCCGAAATGCAGCACGTTCAGGGGAAGGCGGCCGCCACCTTCCACCGTCGGGATCATCCCGCCTTCGCCTCGGCCACCAGCGCGGCGGCCTGCTCGCCACGGATGCGCGCGATGTCGTCCTGGTACTTGAGCAGCACGCCGAGCGTCTCGTCGACGCGCTGCGGGTCGAGTTCGGTCGCATCCAGATGCGCGAGCGCACCGCACCAGTCGATCGTCTCGGCGACGCCGGGCATCTTGAACAGGTCCATCCGGCGGAGCCGCTGCACGAAGGCGACCACCTGGAAGGACAGTCTCTCGGCCGCCTGGGGCGCCTTCAGCGCCAGGATCGCCCGCTCGCGCGCCGCATCGGGGAAATCGACCCAGTGGTAGAGGCAGCGCCGTCGCAGCGCGTCGTGGATCTCGCGCGTGCGGTTCGAGGTGATGATCACCACCGGCGGCTCGGCCGCGCGGATCGTACCGAGCTCCGGAATCGTCACCTGCCAGTCGGCCAGCAGTTCCAGAAGGAACGCCTCGAACGGCTCGTCGGCACGATCGAGCTCGTCGATCAGCAGCACAGCAGGGCCCCCCTCGGGACTGATCGCCTGCAGCAGCGGCCGCTCGATCAGGAAGCGGCGGTCGAAGATGCCCTTCGCCAGGCGGTCCTTGTCGCGCTCGCCGGCCGCCTCGGCGAGCCGGATCTCCAGGAGCTGGCGGGTGTAGTTCCAGTCATAGAGCGCCGAGGCGAGGTCGAGCCCGTCATAGCATTGCAGCCGCACCATGCGCCGGCCGAGCGTCTTCGACAGCACCTTGGCGATCTCGGTCTTGCCGACCCCGGCCTCGCCCTCGAGGAACAGCGGCCGCTGCATCGCGAGCGCCAGATGCACGGCGGTGGCGAGCGCGCGGTCGGCCACGTAGTCGCCGCGCGCGAGCAGGGCGAGGGTCTCGTCCACGCCGGCGGGAAGCGGTCCTCGGTCCATCATCTCAGCCCAGCATGCGGCCCAGCGCGAGCAGGCCGAGCACGAACAGCACCGTCAGCCCGGCCCAGGCGGGAAGGCCGAGCCCGCTCACAGCACCAGCAGCGCGACGATGCCGACCCAGACCGCGATCGAGCCCCAGACCCAGGTCGGCAGGCCGAACATCTCGGCCGGCACCGGGAGGGGCAGGCGGGCCGGGCCGGCGGGCAGGGGTGCCGCCTCGACCGCCTCGGCGCTCGGCGGTGGTCCGGCGACGCGCGCGACGAAGCGGTCGAAGAACTGGTCGGCCATGCTGCGCGCGGTGCTGTCGATCAGTCGCGCGCCGAGCTGGGCCATCTTGCCGCCGACCTGCGCTTTCACGTCATAGGTCATCAGCGTTGCCCCGGGCCCGTCCTCGGCGAGCCGCACGGTGGCCCCTCCCTTGGCGAAGCCGGCGACCCCGCCCTGGCCCTCGCCCGAGATCGTGTAGCCGTTCGGCGGGTCGAGGTCGGAGAGCTGCACCTTGCCCGAGAAGCGCGCGTTCATCGGCCCGATCCGCACGGCCACGCGCGCCGTCATCTCGGTGTCCGAGATCTTCTCGATCGTCTCGCAACCCGGGATGCTGTCCTTCAGCACCGCCGGGTCATTCAGCGCCTGCCAGACGGTCTCCCGCGGCGCGGGGATGCGCCGCTCGCCGGTCATGTCCATCGGGGGGTCATCCTGCGCGTTGGTGGGCGCCGGACCATAGCGACGGGGGCTGGGGGCGGCAAGGCGGGCGGCCGACCGCCGCGCCTTGGCGCGCGTTCGCGCCCCGCATGGGCCGGCAGCCACCCAAAGCCTCCGATCCCCCGGGGGTGTCGCAGCCGACCGATCCGGTGCACGCTTGCATTTCTGCAAAGAACTGCTTCGTCGTCATTCATGCCAGTGCCCGGCGGCTCTTGCGGCCGAGCCGCGTTCCTTTACGGTCATGCTCCCGTTCGTTCTCGCCGCCGGTCCTTGATGTCGTTCCGCAAAGTCGTGCCTGTCCTGATCGCGCTTGGCGTGCTGCTGGCGGCCGTTCCGGCCGAGGCGGCCGAGCAGGGAGTGGACGGGCGCGACCTCTCGCTCTGGTGGGTGCTGCCCTTCGCCGGCGTGCTGCTCTCGATCGCGCTCGTGCCGCTGATCTCGCCGCAGTGGTGGCACCGCTTCTACGGCTTGGTGATGTTCGCCTGGGCGCTCGCCTTCGTCGTGCCGGCCGCGCTCACGTTCGGCATCGAGCCGGTCACCGACATGGTGCTGCACACGGCCCTGCTCGAATACATCCCGTTCCTGATCCTGCTGCTCGCGCTGTTCACGGTGGCAGGCGGGGTGCATCTCGCCGGCACGCTGCGAGGGACGCCGGGCACCAATACGGCGCTGCTCGCCTTCGGCACCGCCATCGCGAGCCTCACCGGCACGACCGGGGCGTCGATGCTGCTGGTGCGCCCGGTCCTGCGCGCGAACCGCAACCGCAAGCACCGCGCGCATACGATGATCTTCTTCATCTTCCTGGTGTCCAACATCGGCGGCTCGCTCACCCCGCTCGGCGACCCGCCGCTGTTCCTGGGCTTCCTCAAGGGCGTGGCGTTCTTCTGGCCGACCCAGCACCTGTTCGCGCCCATGCTGCTGATCGCTTCCGTGCTGCTGCTGATCTATCACCGGATCGAGAGCCGCTATTTCCAACGCGAGCCTGACGAGATCCGCGAGAGCCCCGAGGCCGCGGAGCCGCTGCGCATCCAGGGCGGGGTGAACATCCCGCTGCTGCTGATGGTGGTGCTGGTGGTGCTGATGGAAGGGATCTGGCACCCCGGCGCGGTGACGTTCCTGAAACAGGAGATCGCCATCGAGGTGGTGGTGGGCGACGTGCTGATGCTGGCGATCGCCGCCTACTCGATCTGGGCGACGCCCGCGCTGGTGCGCAACGCCAACGGCTTCACCTGGGGCGCGATGATCGAGGTCGCCAAGGTGTTCGCCGCCATCTTCGTCACCATCATCCCCGCGATCGCCATCCTCCAGGCCGGGCGCGAGGGGGCGCTCGCCGATCTGGTCGCCGCCACCTCTGACGCGAACGGCAACCCCGACCCGACGATGTATTTCTGGCTCTGCGGCCTGCTCTCGTCGTTCCTCGACAATGCGCCGACGTATCTTGTGTTCTTCAACCTCGCCGGCGGCGATGCGCAGGCGCTGATGGGACCGCTCGCGCCGGTGCTGGGCGCGATCTCGGCCGGCGCCGTCTTCATGGGAGCGAACTCCTACATCGGCAACGCGCCTAACTTCATGGTGCGCGCGATCGCCGAGGAGCAGGGCGTGAAGATGCCCTCCTTCCTCGGCTATGTCGGCTGGGCGACCCTCTTCCTGATCCCGAACTTTGCCTTGCTCACGCTGATCTTCTATCGCTGAGCGGGAAC
>CALKJX010000015.1 GCA_937995555.1 uncultured Elioraea sp. | reverse complement strand
AGGAGAGGCTTGCGCGCTTCTCCGCCATGGCGGCCTGGAAGGCGGCGGCGTCCGCCTCGCTGTCCAGCCGGCGCGAGAGCGGGTTGGTGCGGAAGCCCCACGCCTTCAGCCGCGCGAGATAGTCCCAGTGCGTCTCCGCCGGCGCCTCGCTCGCCGCTCCCATCGCGTAGGCGATCAGCCGCAGCGGACGCGCGGCGGTGACGCGCGGGTCGAGCTGACGCACCGAACCGGCGGCGGCGTTGCGGGGGTTGGCCGGGATCACCACCGCTTCGCCGAGCTTCTCGCCGCGCCTGCGCCGCTCTTCCCGCTCGGCGGCTGCTGCGGCCTGAGCGTCGCGGAACGCCAGGAAGTCGGCCTTCTCCATGTACACCTCGCCGCGCACCTCGATGCGCGCCGGGAACGTGCCCTTCAGGCACTGCGGCAGGTCGGCGATCGTGCGCAGGTTCGCGGTGACATCCTCGCCGTCGATGCCGTCGCCGCGCGTCGCCCCACGGATGAACACGCCGTTCTCGTACAGCAGGTTGATCGATAGCCCGTCGATCTTCGGCTCGCCGACGAAGCGGAGGGGCTCGTCCGTCGGCAGGCGCAGGAAGCGACGGATGCGCGCGCAGAACTCGGCGAACTCGCTTGCATCGAACACGTTGTCGAGCGAGAGCATCGGCTCGCCGTGGCGCACCTTGGCGAAGGCCTCCGACGGCGCGGCGCCCACCCGCTGCGAGGGGCTGTCGGCACGTACGAGGGCCGGGAAGCGGGCCTCGATCGCGGCGTTGCGCGCCTCCAGCGCGTCGTACTCGGCATCCGAGATTGCCGGCGCATCCTCGCGGTAGTAGAGCTCGCGGTGATGCGCGATCTCGGCCGCGAGGCGGGCGAGCTCCTCGGCGGCCTCCTCCTCGGTGAGTGCCTCGACCGGCTTGCTCCCTGGTGGTTTCATGCCGCGTCGGCCAGCACCGTGAAGGCGCGATCGATCAGGATCATGCCGGTGAAGGGCCCCGCCGTCATCGTCACGGGCGGTGCATCGCGGCCGATGCTGTCGATGCCGTTGAACAGCGCCGCGACCGTATCGGCCTCGCGATCGCGCGCGCGCGCCGCACGGCGATCCGCGTCACGCCACCCCCGCCAGCAGATCCGCGGCGGCTGCGCGTGCGGCTTCGGTGATGCGGCTGCCTGCCAGCATGCGGGCGATCTCCTCGCGCCGTGCCGCCGCATCCAGCGTCTCGACGCGCGTGACGGTCGATCCCTTCGCCGTCGCCTTGCTGACGCGCCAATGGCCGACCCCCTTGGCCGCGACCTGCGGCGAATGCGTCACCACCAGCACCTGCACGCCGCGTGCGAGGCGCGCCAGCCGCTCGCCGACGGCGGAAGCGGTCGCGCCGCCGATGCCGGCATCGACCTCGTCGAACACCAGCGTCGGCACGGCGCTGCCCTTCGCCAGCACCACCTTGAGCGCGAGCATCAGCCGCGCGAGCTCGCCGCCCGAGGCGGAGCGCGCGAGCGGCGAGGGGGCCTGGCCTGGATTCATCGCCACCAGGAACTGCACGCGATCGGCGCCATCCGCGCCCCACTCGGCCTCGTCGCGTGCGACGATCTCGGTCACGAAGCGCGCCTTCTCCAGCCGGAGCGGCGGCAGTTCCTTCAACACCGCGCGGTCCAGCCGCTCGGCTGCCGCGCGCCGCGCGGCCGAGAGCGTGCGCGCCGCTGTCCGGTAGGTCTCGCGCGCCGCCTTGGCCGCCTCCGCAAGACCGGCAAGACGCTCCTCTCCCGCATCGAGTGCGGCCAGGCGGTCGTTCATGTCGGCAAGCAGTGCCGGAAGTTCGGCAACCGAGGTCTGGTGCTTGCGCGCCGCTGCCCGCAGTGCGAACAGCCGCTCCTCGGCCTCCTCCAGCGCGCGCGGATTGGGACCGGCATCGGCAAGCAGGCGATTGAGCAGCGTCTCGGCATCGGCGACGCTGTCCTGCGCCATGCCGAGCGCCGCGAGGACAGGGGCGAGATCTTCCGCCGGCGGCAGCCGCTCCAGCGCGCGCACGGCGTTACGCAGCGCGAAGGCGACTCCGCGATGGCGTGTCAGCTCGTCGCGCGCAGCCGCGATCGCCTCGACGCGCTTCTCGTTCTGCTGCATGCGTCGCCGCGTCGCGTCGAGCCGCGTCTCCTCGTCCGGCTCGGGCGCGAGCTTCACGAGTTCGGCCACCGCATGGCGCAGCCAGTCCTCCTCGCGCCGCGCGGCGGCGATGGCGGCTTCGGCATCGGCGCGCGCGCGCTCGGCGGCACGCCATGCCGCATGCGCGCCGGCCAGGCGCGCGCATTCTGATTCCAGCCCCGCGAAGGCATCGAGCAGGCCGAGATGCGTCGCCGGATCGGCGAGCCCCACCTGTGCGAACTGCCCTTCGACCTCGACCAGCGTCTCGCCGAGGCGGCGGAGCAGGGCGACGCTGACCGGCTCGTCGTTGATGAAGGCGCGCGAGCGGCCATCGGCCTGCACGACCCGGCGCAGCGTGAGCGGCGTCTCGGCAGGCAGGCCGTGCTCGGCCAGCAGCGCGAAGGCGACGTGGCCGGCAGGCGGCTCGAACGCCGCTGTGACCACGGCCTGCGCTGCGCCCGCGCGTACCAGCCCGGCGTCGGCGCGCGCGCCGAGCGCGAGACCAAGGCTGTCCAACAGGATCGACTTGCCCGCACCGGTCTCGCCGGTCAGAACGGTCAGGCCAGGGCCGAGCGAGAGATCCAGGCGGTCGATCAGCACCACATCGCGGATCGAGACAGCGACGAGCATCCGTGCCGTGCCGCCGCGCACGCGTTCAGAAGATCGCCGCCCACCAGCGCGCGACCAGCCCCGGGCGGTCGCCGTCGGCCGGCGCGGCGCCGGGGACGAGCAGCGCGTAACTGTCCTGATACCAAGGCGAGCCCGGGAAGTTATGGCCAAGCACCGACGCGGCCCGCCGAGCCTCTTCGGTCAGCCCGAGCGCGAGATAGGACTCCGTCATCCGGTGCAGCG
>CALKJX010000014.1 GCA_937995555.1 uncultured Elioraea sp. | reverse complement strand
CAGATCGAGCTGCGGCGCGATCTCGGTGCCGTCGGGGTAGCGGATCGCCGGATCGCCCATGGCGGCGAGCAGGATCGCGTCCGCGGCTTTGCACGCGTCCATGGTCGCCCTGGGCAGTGCGGCGCCGGTATCGCGCCAGCAGACCGCGCCGGCAGGGTACTCCCCGGTCGCAAGCGCGAGGCCGACACGCGCGGCCGCACCGTGCAGCAGGTCGAGCGTGGGCGCCATCACCTCCGGGCCGATCCCGTCCCCGGGCAGCACGACGATGCGGAAACTGGTTGTCATCGGTTGCCCCTCCCCCCTCGCGGCAGTGGGCTGACGCATAAGGGCTCGCCGGGATCGCCGCCAGTCCGTCACCCACGTCTTGTGCCGGCTCGGCGCCGTTGCGATCCTCGCCGCCGGCCAGCCCAAGGGGAGGCAAGGATGTGGGAGGTGTTCGCCGTCAAGTATGCCGAGAACACCGGGCGGCGGCGGCGCAACCACTTCATCACGCAGGACGACCCGCACGACACGCCGCATCCGATCTTCTACTACCTCTGGGCCGCGCGCCGCGGCGAGACCGTGGTGGTGTTCGACACCGGCTTCGCCCGGGAGCTCGCCGCCCCGCGCGGCGCGACCTACGAACGCACCCCCACCGAGGCGCTCGCCGCGATCGGCATCGACGCGGCCACGGTGCGCGATGTCGTCATCACCCATTTCCACTACGACCACGCCGGCGGCGTCGGCGCCTTCCCGAACGCGCGCTTCCACGTGCAGGACGCCGAGATGGCCTATGCCACCGGCCGCTGCATGCTGCACGCGGATCTGAAGAAGCCTTTCACCTGCGAGGACGTCACCGCGCTGGTCCGCGCCCTCTACGATGGGCGGATGGTGTTCCACGACGGCGACGCCGAGCCCTGGCCGGGCATCCGGCTGATGCGCATCGGCGGCCATTCGGCGGGGCTGATGTCGGCGCGGATCGACACCGCCGACGGCCCGGTCGTGCTCGCCTCGGATGCCGCGCATTTCTGGGAGACGCTGGCCGGCGAGCCGTTCCCGATCGTCTGCGACATGCGCGCCGTGCTGGAGGGCTACCAGCGGCTGATCCGCGAGGCGGGCGGCGATCCGAACCGCGTGGTGCCGGGCCACGATCCGGCGGTGATCCGCCGCTATCCCTCGGCCGGGCCGGGCCTGGAGGGGGTGGCGGTGCGGCTCTCCGGCCCCGCCGCCTGAGCCTGGCGCGCGCGGGCCTGCGCCTTGCGCCGGTGCAGGTTCTCGCGCAGCGCGGCGGCGCGACGGGCGGCGCGCGCTTCGGCCTCGCTGCGGCCGCGTTCGGTGAGGATGGGCGGAGGCTTCATGGCCTGATCTCGTGCGATGCTGCCGCCTGCGTCAAGCCGAACCGTCGGAGTCGGGATGCGTGTCCTGCTGGTCTACTGCCACCCGCGCGCGGACAGTTTCTCCGCTGCCCTGCGCGAGACCGTGCGCGAGGCGCTGGCGGCGCGCGGCCACGACGTCGAGCTCGTCGATCTCTATGCCGAGGGGTTCGCCCCCGCGCTCACGGCGGAGGAGCGGGCGCGCTACCACACCGAGGGCGACAACCTCGCGGGTGTCGAGGCGCACGCGGCCCGGCTGCGCGCCACCGACGCGCTGGTGCTGGTCTATCCCACCTGGTGGTACGGCATGCCGGCGATGCTGAAGGGCTGGTTCGACCGGGTGTGGGTGCCGGGCGTCGCCTTCCGCCTGGGCGAGGGCGCGATCGAGCCCTTGCTGGGCAACATTCGCCGCATCGCCGTGGTGACGACCTATGGCAGTCCGCGCTGGCTGCTCTGGTATCTCGGCTGGCCGGATCGGCGCCTGCTGGGGCGCGGCTTGCGGCGGCTTTGTGCCCGGGGCTGCCGGCTGGACTGGCTGTCGCTGACCCGGATGGACCGGCGGCAGCGGGGCGAACTGGCGGCGTTCCGCGACCGGGTGGCGGGGCACTTCGCCCGGTGGTGAGCGGGTCGTGCCGGGGGAGGGTTGCCGTCGCGGCCAGCCGCGATGGGACCCGTGAGCGTCGTCCCCGGAAGGTCACTTCAAGACTTCAAGACTTTAAGACTTTAGGGCTTTAAGGCTTTAAGCCTTTAACCGACCTCCCGGGCGTGCGGCAAAGGCGCGGGCGACCGCCGGCGCAGCGATGCTAGCAGCCCGTTCCGCCGGAACCGGACGTACCCTGGCCCCCGCAGCCCCCGCGCCCCGCCTGCGCCGCCTTCGCTCCTTCGCGGTCGTGCTCGCCCCCGACGGGCGCGCCACCTTCTCCGCCGATGGCCGGACCGCGCAGGCCGCGGACCGGAGCGGCACGATCCTGCGCCGTGCAGGGGAGGGGTGATGCCGTTGCGGCCTGGGGCCTTACCGCCTCGCTGCTTACCCTCTTCGGCCCGGCCCGGCCCACTCCGCCACCTGGGTCTCCTGGCGCAGGCGCAGCCGGCGGAACTCCAATGCAGCGAACACCTCGTCGAGATCGGGGTCACGCTCCTTGGCGATCGGGAGGCTGGTCCGTGCCTCCTCGACGAAACGGAGCCGGATCGCCGGATCGGCGCGGAGATACGCGCTCTCCCACCACTCCGTGATGGCGGGCTGCGCCGCTGCGAGCACCGGCGCCGCGACGATGCGCTCGCGCTTGCTGTGCTGGTTGATGGAGCGCGACGTCGGCATGAGGTTCCACAGGTCGTTGCAGGCCCAGGCTGACCAGGGCAGGCAGTGGTCGATGTCCACCGAATCCGCATCCAGCGTCCGGCCCGTCCAGACGCAGCGCACCGCGTTTCCCGCCGAAAGGCGTCCGAGCGCAAGATCGCGCACGAGGCGCGTGTCGCGCTCGGGCTCGATCCAGCGCAGCGCCGCCATCACGTCATCCGCGGCGAGCCTCCGCCCGGCGCGTTCGGCATATCCTGTGGTCAGCCGTACCCATTCCGCAATGAGCATCGGCTCGATCCACGCGCTCATGCGGCGCAGCGCATGCCACACCGTGAGTGGCACGCGCGTTGTGCCATACGCCCAGAGCGACTCCTCGGTCGTCGCGAAGGTCGCGGACCGTACGGGAACGCGCCCGTACGCGGTCGGGAACACCGGCGTGTCGTCGGCGAAGGTCAGGTGGGTCGCCGGCATGTCCGCGATGGTGCGCGCGGCATCCGCAAGCGCGCGCCGCACCGCCACCGCGAGATCGCCGGTGAACATCCCGCCGGGCCGCAGGTCATACGGAGCGATCGATGCGAGACCGCGGAACGCCTCGCGCGCGAAGGACGGTGCCGCGCCCGGTCGCTCGGGCATCTGCGGTATGCCTCGCTCCAGCAATGGCTTGAACATCCGCAGCCAGTAGAGCGCGACGAGCCCGAGCGGCAGTTCGACGTGCTCGTCAGCCTCGCGCGCCACGTTGGGCGAGGCGTCGGCGATGCGGGCGATCGCGCGCAGCAGCGCCAGCTTGTAGGTCGCCGCCTTCTCCTGCTTGAGGATCACGCCCCGCAGCAAGGGCAGTGCGCCGCCGCCGTCGTCGGGCAGGTCGAGGATCACCGTCTGCCAGCGAACGCCCGGGCGTCCTTGCAGATCGTCCCGCCGCTCCGTCGCCACCCTGAGCGCAAGGCCGAGATCAAGCCCCAGCCGCTCGACCTCGTTGGCATCAACGGGCCACATCGGCCGATCGTCGGGAGCCGGACCGTGGCGCAGCGTCAACACCATCCGCCCGCCCGGCTTCAGGAGTGTCGCCAGCTTGCGCATCGCCCGAGGGCGTTCGTCTGGCGGTACGTGCATCCAGACCCCGCTCAGCCACACGAGATCGAACGCGAGGCCGAGGCGGTGTACCGTTGCGAGGGTCGGCAGCCTGTCGTCGAGCCAGCGGATGCGCGGAGAGTCGTGCAGGCGTGCCGCCTCGCTGCGCATCGCCACCGACGGCTCGACGGCGATCACCTCCCAGTCGTGGGCGGCGAACCAGGCCGCATCCCGTCCGCTGCCCGCGCCGACATCAAGAATGAGACCTGGGACCGGGGGCAGGAACGGCACGGCTCCGGCATGGATGTCGGCGAAGCCGAACGCCTCGTAGGCTTCCGTGAACTCGCGGAAGCCGCGCTCGTAGGGCCCGACCGTGTCCGTCGTCATCGGGCGGAAGTATAGACGCGACCGGCCGCAGGCCGCGCGCCGCATCCTGACCGGGGAAAGGGCCCGCGAAGCTGGCCCTCGGGTCAGCGCAGCAACGCCTACCCTTGCCCTCTCTCCCGCACCCCCTCTCCCGTCTACCCGCGCAACGGCTGCCTCACCCCGCCGTCACGTTGTTCTCGCGGATCACCTGCCGCCACCGCGCCACCTCGCGGCCCACGAAGTCCTGCATGAAGCCCGGCTCCATGTTCGTCCCCTCGAAGCCCAACTCCAGCATCCGCGCGCGCACCTCCTCCAGCGCCAGCACCGCGCGCAACTCCGTGTTCCACCGCTCCACCAGGGCACCCGGCACGCCCGCCGCCGCCGCGAACCCGAACCAGTTCACCGCCGAGGCATCACCCAACCCCAGCTCGCCGAAATGCGGCACATCCGGCAACACCGCCGACCGCGAAGCCGCACTCACCGCCAACGGCCGCAACCGCCCCGCCCGGATATGCCCGATCGCCGCCGGCATCGTCTCGATGATCGACGGCACCACATTCGCCAGCACATCGATCAGCGCCGGCCCCGCACCGCGATACGGCACGAAGGTCAGCTCGATCCCCGCCACGCGCTGGAACTGCAACCCGATCAGATGCGATGCCGTGCCATTGCCGCCATACGCCATCGCCACATCGCCAGGTTTCGCCTTCGCCGCCGCCAGGAACTCCTCGAGCGTCCGCGCCGGATGCGATGGATGGACGCAGATCACCATCGGCAGCGACCCGAACAGCCCGACATGGCTGAAATCGTTCTGCGGATGGTAGGTGACGTTCGGGAACAGCGTCGGGCTGGATCCATGCGGCGCGAAGTTCGTCGTCATCACGATATGCGTATCGCCGCGCGCCCGCGCCAGCAGGTCGGCCGCGATCGTCCCGCCCGCGCCGGCGCGATTCTCCACCACCATCGGCTGGCCGATCCGCGGGCCGAGATGCTCGGCCAGCAGGCGCGACAGGATGTCCGCCGTGCCCGCCGGCGGGAACGGAATGATCCAGCGCACCGGCCGCTCCGGCCATCCCGCCTGCGCGCGCGCGGGCAACGCCGCAAGAGTGAGCCCCAGCGCGGCCAGGCCGCGACGCGTGATCGTCGTCATGCTTCATGTCTCCCCGACTGTTGGCGCGTCATTGCGCGCTTTCGCGACTGTAGTGGCGCCGCCCCGCCTGGCAATTGGCGACCGATCAACAAGACCGTGGGGGGACCACGCTGGTCCCCCCATACCCCCCTGCACTACCCGCGCAACGGCAGATGCACCGCCCACAGCCACCCCGCCGGCGGCAGGCCGCGCGGGTCGTTCAGGTAGGCCTCGAAGCACGGCCGATCCGCCGGCTCCTCGCCGCTCCGCGGCAGCCACGCGCCGTGCAGCCACCGATACGGCCGCTCCGGCTCCGCATGCGACCCCTTGAACACCGGCACCGCCGCACGCCACGCCGGAATCCGGCCGACCGTCACCGCGCAACCGCCGGCCACCTCCGGCCCCGCCGCCACCCGCGCATCGCTGCGCAGCGCCGCCACAGGCACCGCGGCAGGATCGTCGTCACCGACCCCGACCGTCGCGCCACCCGCGGCAGCGCCAGCCGCCCGCGCAGCAGATCGGCCGCCGCGCGCTGCGTGCGGATGCGCCGGCGCGTCTCCGCCACCGTCTCGCCCATCATCGCGGTCCAGACGCGGCGGAAGTGGAACGGCGGCAGCGCCGCAGCCACCGCCAGTCGCTCGATCGGCAGCGCCTCGTCCGGCCGCGCCGCCATCAGACGCAACGGCCGGCCGAGCCGATCGGCACAGGATGTCAGCGTCGCGGAACGAGGCGGCCTCGGTGTCCCTCCGGTGCCACCGACCCTGCCACCGACCCTGCCGCCGGCGATGATGCAGCGCCGGCGGCGTTCAGCCGTTCAGCCGCGCCTCGATCGCGTCCCAGATATACGCCTCGAGCTGCACCCCGTCGAAGCGCGCCACCTCCTGCAGCCCCGTCGGCGAGGTGACGTTGATCTCGGTCAGGTAGCCGCCGATCACGTCGATGCCGACGAAGATCATCCCGCGCTCGCGCAAGGTGGGGCCGATGCGCTTGCAGATTTCCTTCTCGCGCTCGGTCAGCGTCGTCCTCTCCGGCCGCCCGCCGACATGCATGTTCGACCGCGCCTCGCCCTCCGCCGGCACGCGGTTGATCGCGCCCATCGCCTCGCCGTCCACCAGGATGATGCGCTTGTCGCCCTGCCGCACCTCCGGCACGTAGCGCTGGATCACAAGGGGCTCGCGCGAGCGTTCGGTGAACAGCTCCAGCAGCGCGTTCAGGTTCATGTCGTCCGACTTCACCAGGAACACGCCGGCGCCGCCGTTGCCGAACAGCGGCTTCAGGATCAGGTCACCGTGTTCGCGCCGGAACGCCATGATCTGGTCGCGGTCGGCGGTGATCAGGGTCGGCGGCATCAGGTCGGGGAAGTGCGTGACGAACAGCTTCTCCGGCGCGTTGCGCACGCCTGCCGGATCGTTCACCACCAGCGTGTCGGGATGGATGTGTTCGAGGATGTGCGTCGCCGTGATGTAGGCCATGTCGAAGGGCGGGTCCTGGCGCATCAGCACCACGTCCATGGTGCCGAGGTCGAGCTCCTCCCACGGCCCGAGGGTGAAATGATTGCCGTGCTCGCGCCTGAGCGTCAGCGCGCGCGCCTTCGCCAGCACCCGCCCGCCCGACAGCGCCAGGTGGCGCGGCAGGTAGTGCCACAGCCGGTGGCCGCGCTTCTGCGCCTCCAGCCCCAGCACGAAGCTGCTGTCGGCGTCGATGTTGATGGTCTCGATCGGATCCATCTGGATCGCAACCGCGAGGCTCTCGGCCATGGCGTACTCTTCCCCGGGGGTCTGTCGGGGCAACTTGGCGAGGCGCGCGGCGCGGGGCAAGGCCGGCAGGGGCTCACGCGGCTCTGCGCTGCGCATCGGCCGCGCACGCCCTATCTTCCGGCCATGAGACGCCGCCTCCTGATCGCCGGCCTCGCCGCCTTGCCGTCGCCGCTGTTCGCCCAGCAGTCGCGCAGCCTGCCCGGCCGCCCGCCGCCGCCCGCCGGCCCGTCGCAGGGCACGGCCCAGCGTGCCGCCCAGCCCGCCGCGCTCACCGACCAGGACCGCGCCGATCTCGCCCGGATCGAGACCTATCTCGACGGCCTCCGCACCCTCACCGCCCGCTTCGTGCAGATGGACGCGCGCGGCGGCACGGCCGAGGGCACGCTCTGGCTCCAGCGCCCGGGCCGGATGCGCTTCGAGTACGATCCGCCGGCGCAGATCCTGCTGGTGGCGGACGGCACCTTCGTCATCTTCCACGACAAGTCGGTGCGCCAGACCAGCCACATCCCGATCGGCGCCACGCCGCTCTCGGTGCTGCTTGCCGAGCGCATCCGGCTCACCGGCGGCGACGTCGTGCCGACCCGCATCGAGCGCACGCCCGGCGTGATCCAGGTGACGCTCGTGCGCGCCGGCCGCGGCGGCGAGGGCAGCCTGACGCTCACCTTCAACGACCCGCCGCTCGCGCTGCGGCAATGGACGGTGGTGGACGCGCAGGCGCAGTCGGTGCGCGTCAGCCTGTTCAACGCCCAGACGGGCGGGCGGTTCGATCCGGCGCTGTTCCGGTTCGTCGATCCACAGTTCTTCGAGCCGCGGCGCGACTGAGCCTCAGAGGCCCTTCCAGGCGCGGAACCAGGCGATGAAGCGCGGGATGCCCTCGTCGATCGGCGTGGTCGGCGCGAAGCCCAGATCGGCCTGCGCGCGGGCGATGTCGGCGTAGGTCTCGGCGACGTCGGCACGCGGCTTGGCGGCGTGCTGGCGCACCGCCTGCTTGCCGAGCGCCTGCTCGATCAGCGCGATGTAGCGGTCCAGCAGCTCGGCGCGGTGGTTGCCGAGATTGTAGATCCGGTGCGGCGGCCCGCCCGGCTCGTCGGGCCGCGCCGCCACCGCCGGTCCGGCATCGAGACAGCCGAGCAGGCCGGCGACGATGTCGTCGATATAGGTGAAGTCGCGCTTCAGCCTGCCCTCGCCGAACACGGTCATCGGCCGGCCCTCGGTGATCGCCTCGGCGAACAGGAACGCCGCCATGTCCGGCCGCCCCCACGGGCCGTAGACGGTGAAGAAGCGCAGCCCCGTGCACGGGATCCCGTGCAGGTGCGCATAGGATGCCGCGATCAGCTCGGCACCCCGTTTCGATGCCGCCTAGAGGCTGAAGGGCCGCTCCACCGGATCCGTCTCGCTGTAGGGCAGCTTGGTGTTGCCGCCATAGACCGACGAGGACGAGGCATAGACGACGTGGGTCAGCCGCTCCAGCCGGCGCGCGAGCTCCAGCACCGTCACCTGGCCCATCAGGTTGGCATCGACATAGGCGTAGGGGTTCACCTCGGCGTGGCGCACCCCCGCCTGCGCCGCGAGATGCACGATCCGGTCGATCGCCGGATGCGTCTCGGCGAGCCCGAGCACCGCCGCGCGGTCGGCGAGATCGCCGCGCACCATGGTGAAGCCGGGATCCTGCGCCAGCACGCGCAGCCGCGCCTCCTTCAATGTCACGTCGTAGTAGGCGTTCACGGAGTCGAAACCCACCACGCGCGCGCCACGGGCAAGCAGGGCGCGGGCCAGGTGGAAGCCGATGAAGCCGGCCGCGCCGGTGAGCAGGATCGTCATGCGCCGCCGGATACAGGCCGGCCGCCCCGCCGGCAAGTCACACGAGGTGACACGCGACGCGATGCCCGGCCGCGACCGCGCGCAGCGCCGGCACCCCCGCGGCGCGTCTAGGCTCAGGACCCATTAATCGCTTGGGGCGACGCGGCGCTGTGTGATTCTGAGCATGGCGGAGGTTCCACCATGCCCAGCCCAAAGCCGCCTTTTCTGCTTTCGCCCGCGCAGATGCGCCGCCTGTCGCCGCACTTTCCGCTTTCCCATGGCATTCCGCGCGTG
Source organism: uncultured Elioraea sp. (assembly GCA_937995555.1). Classification (GTDB taxonomy): domain Bacteria; phylum Pseudomonadota; class Alphaproteobacteria; order Acetobacterales; family Acetobacteraceae; genus Elioraea. The sequence continues at coordinate 77 of CALKJX010000014.1, read as the reverse complement.
GATGACCGCCGCGTGCTGAGCGGCATCATCTCCGTCATCCGCCACGGCCTGCGCTGGCGTGATGCGCCTGCGGCCTA
>CALKJX010000013.1 GCA_937995555.1 uncultured Elioraea sp. | reverse complement strand
CGCGGCGACAGCTTCGTCCTGCCCTCCGAGACCGATCAGGTCCATGCCGGGGACCGGGTGCTGCTGATTCTGCCGGCGGACCGTTACGACGACATGCTGGCCAAGCGCGCCAAGGCCAAGCGTCGGGGCTGACCGGCGCCGCGCGCCGCGACGCATCTCATCGTAAGAGAGGTGGCAGAAATGGCGTGCTCCATGGTCGCTGCCAGGATCGGGCTGCGCGCCAGCGACGGGTTCTCGTGACCGCGAGCCCGTGAGTGGGTATAGTTTCGGCAATGGACCGCCGTTCGAGCACATCATGGCCACGCTGAGCCAGGAGGACCGGCTCCTCAAGATCGCCTCGCCGCTCGGACCCGACGCGCTGATCCTGCAGGGCCTGCGCGGCGAGGAGGGGATCGGCAGGCTGTTCCGGTTCCGCCTCGATCTGGCGGCGAACGATCCGGCGATCGCGGCGAACGACATCCTCGGCAAGGCGGTCACCTGCACCATCTCGCCGAGGGAGAGCGCGGCGCGCCACATCCACGGTCATGTCGTGCGCTTCGGGCCGGGCGAGGCGACCAGTCGAGACTACAGCCAGTACGTCGCCGAGATCGTGCCGTGGTTCTGGTTCCTGACCCACACCAAGGACTGCCGGGTGTTCCAGAACAAGACCACGAAGGACATCCTCGAGACGCTGTTCAGCGACGCGGGCTTCACGGCCTATGAGTGGAAGCTGGAGGGCGAGCCGCCCGAGCGGGAATACGTCATCCAGTACAACGAGACCGACTTCGATTTCGCCTGCCGGCTGATGGCGGAGGATGGGCTGTTCTGGTACTTCGCCCACACCGACAGCGCGCATACGCTGGTGATCGGCAACAGCAACAACGCCTTCCCGGAGGCCGATGGGCCGAAGCTCGTCTCGGCGCTGGCGGCCTCCGGGGTCGCGACCCATAGCGGCACCACCGTCGAGGAGGTGTGGGTCCCCGGCAAGGTCGCGACCGCGGATTACGAGTTCCGCGCCTCGCAGAACGTGCTGACCGCCGAGGCGAACTCGGTGCTCGGCCGCCCGCTCGCCGACAAGTTCGAGGTGTTCGACTGGCCCGGTCGGTTCCCCACCACCGGCAAGGGCGACAGCGCGGCCTCGGCCTCGGATGGCGATCCGGTCAAGACCCGCATGATCGAGGCGATCGAGGCGCAGTCCTCGCGAACCAGCTTCTCGAGCCCCGCCGCGTGGCTCGCGCCCGGCCATCGCATCACGATCGGCACCTATGCCGACGATGCGTCCGCCGACAAGGCTCTCGTGGTCGAGACGCAGAGCCACCAGGCGGCGGACGAGACGCATCTGAACGCGCGCTCGGTGCCGTCCTATGGCTGTTCCGTGGTGTGCTTCCCCGCCAACCTGACCTACCGCCCCGCGATCCGCTCGACGCCGCCCGCGATGCCGGGGCTGATGTCGGCGGTGGTGGTGGGGCCGTCGGGCGAGGAGATCTTCGTCGACGAGTTCGGCCGGGTGAAGGTGCAGTTCCACTGGGACCGGCTGGGGGCCAAGGACGAGAACAGCTCGTGCTGGTGCCGCCTTGCCCAGGCCTGGGCCGGCGAGGGGTGGGGGATGTTCCACTTCCCGCGCATCGGCACGGAGGTGCTGGTCGGCTTCCTCGACGGAGATCCGAACCAGCCCGTGATCATCGGCGCGTTGCACAACGGCCAGAAGACCGTGCCGATTCCGCTGCCGGACGAGAAGACCAAGACCGGCTTCATCACCCGCTCCTCCACCGGCGGCGGCGCGTCCGACTTCAACGCGTTCTGGTTCGACGACAAGGCCGGCAGCGAGAAGGTCTATTTCCAGGCGCAGAAGGACTACGAGCGGCTGGTCAAGAACAACGAGACCGTCCGCGTGCAGGCGAACCGCAGCTTCAAGGTGGACGGCAAGCAAGAGCACATCACCAAGGGCAATTACGAGTTCAAGGTCACCCAGGGCGACCACAAGGTCACCATCGACCAGGGCAATCGCCTCGTCCAGGTGAAGATGGGCAACTACAGCACCAAGGTGGACATGGGGAACATGGACACCAAGGTCGGCATGGGCAACTACGACGTGAAAGTGCCGCTCGGCAAGATCGCGATGGAGGCGATGCAGGAGATCACGCTCAAGGTCGGCGGCTCGAGCGTGAAGATCGACCAGATGGGCGTGACCATCAAGGGCATGATGGTGAAGATCGAGGGCACCGTCATGCTCGAGGCGAAGGGCCTGATGACCAAGGTCGGCGGCGACGCGATGCTGATGGTCAAGGGCGGCATCGTCATGATCAACTGAGGGAGGGGCGATGAGCACGCAGGACACTGCCTCGCCCCGGCGCCCGCCCGTGAAGCTGAAGGCGGCGGAGATGAAGACGGTGCTGGAACGGGCCGATCTGACGCCGGACGCACAGACGATCGCCGCCGGCTGCCCGGACGTGCCCGCGGCCATCGACGCGCTGATCAAGGCCGGGCTGGTGACCGATGCCGCCCGGCTGGTCGCGCATGCCCTGCCGAAGCGGGAGGCGGTCTGGTGGGCCTGCATGTGCGCACGCGCGACCGAGCCGGCCCCGCCGCCCGCGGATGCCGAGGCGCTCACCGCGGCCGAGAACTGGGTGCGCAAGCCGGAGGAGCCGAACCGCCGCCAGGCGATGGCGAAGGCGGAAGCGGCGGGCTTCCGCACCCCCGAGGCCTGGGCCGCGATCGGCGCCTTCTGGTCCGGTGGCTCGATGGCGCCGGAAGGTCAGCCCGTGGTGCCGCCCGGCGATCACCTGACCGGCCTCGCGGTCGCCGGTGCGGTTTCCCTCGCGGCCGTGCGCAAGCACCCCGAGAAGGCGGATGCGACTCTGCGCGCCTTCCTGGCCAGCGCGCTCGACATCGCCGGCGGCGGCGCCGGGCGCATTGCGCCGGTGGTCTGAGGACGGTCCCACGTGTTCCCCGCCGCCCGCCTCACCGACATGCATGTCTGCCCGATGTTCACGGGCCCGGTGCCGCATGTCGGTGGGCCGATCGTGGGGCCGGGCGCGCCGACCGTGCTGATCACGAACCTGCCGGCCGCACGCGTGACCGACATGTGCGTCTGCGTCGGCCCGCCGGACGTGATCGTGATGGGCAGCACCACCGTGCTGATCATGAACCTGCCGGCCGCGCGGCTCACCAGCCAGTGCGCCCATGGCGGCGTGGTCGTCGGCCCCGGTGCGCCGACCGTGCTGATCGGCGGATGAGCTGACCATGGATCTCGTGCTCTCGATCGTGCGCTGCCCCGATGCGGCGGTGCCGGAGACCCGCAGCTTCGGCGGCGGCGAGGTGGTGATCGGCCGGGGCGAGGATTGCGGCTGGAAGCTCGCCGATCCGGATCACCACCTCTCGCGCCGCCATTGCAGCGTCGCCTATCGCGCCGGTGCGTGGCACGTGACCGATCTCTCCACCAACGGCACGCATGTGAACCGCTCGCCGAGCCCGATCGGCAAGGGCAACGAGGTGGTGTTGCGGGACGGCGACCGGCTGACCCTCGGCGAATACGAGATCGAGGTGCGCCTGCGCGACATCCCCGCCGCAGCGCCGCTGGGCGGCATCGGTGGCCCGAGCGAGGACCCCTTCGCCCCCTTCACGACCGAGCCGCGCGCCGGCCCGGGGCCGGTGAACCTCGGCGGGCCGCTGATCCCCGACGATTTCAGCCTGGATGCGCCGGGACCGCAGGAGGCCGAGCCCTGGCACGGCGGCAGCCGGCCCGACCATGCGCCCACGACGTCCGACTACTACGCGCCGCCCAAGGTGTCGGTGCCGGTGATCCCGGACGATTTCGATCTCGACCTGCCGGGGGGCAAGGTCCCGCCGGGACCGCCCGCGGCTCCGCCGGCGGGCAAGCTGCCGGACGCCTGGGACCTCGACGAGCCGCTCACGCCGCCCCCGGGCGCGCCTGCCACCCCTCCGCCGCCCGAAGCCTGGGATCTCGACGCGCCGCCTGCTGCGCGGCCCGCCCCGCCCCCGGTGGCCCCGGCGTCGCCGCCGGTCGCGGCCACGCCGCCGCCCATCCCGCCGGCCGCGCGCCCGCCCGAGCCTGCCCCCGGGCCTGGTGATGCCGCCCTGCTCAAGCCCTTCCTCGACGGCATGGGACTGTCGGGCATCGAACCGGGCGGGCCCGATCCGGCCACGCTGATGCGGGGGCTCGGCGCGGCGTTCCGCGCCTTCGTCGAGGGGCTGCGCGAGGTGCTGATCACCCGCGCCACCATCAAGAGCGAGTTCCGCATCGAGCAGACGATCATCGCCGCGCGCGGCAACAACCCGCTGAAGTTCAGCCCCACGCCCGAGGATGCGCTGGTGGCGATGCTCGGCCGCAGCCGCGCCTTCATGGCGCCCGACGCCGCGGTGAAGGACGCGCTCGACGACATCAAGCGCCACGAGCTCGCCACCATGGAGGCGATGCAGGCGGCGGTGCGCGCGCTTCTGGCCCGGCTCGACCCGGCGGCGATCCGCGCCGAGGCCGAGGCGGGCGGGGGGCTGTCATTGCTGCCGGCGCAGAAGCGCGCGCGGGCCTTCGAGCTCTTCGAGCAGCGTTTCGCCGCCGCGCTGGCCGATCTCGACGACAGTTCCGACGGCGCCTTCGCGCGCGCCTTCGCCAAGGCCTACGAGGCCGCCTCGGGCAAGCGGTAGGGAGGGACAGCGTGACCGACAGACCCCGATACGTGCCGGGACGGCGCCTGGTGCTGGCCTCGCTCGGTGCGGGGCTGGTGGCAGGCGCGGGGCAACCGCCGCCGCCGGTGGTCGATCTCACCGTGCAGATCGGGCCGAACGTCAACCCCGGCGTCGACGGCCGGCCGCTCCCGGTGGCGGTGAAGCTCTACCTGCTGACGGCGGCGGGGAAGTTCCAGGCGGCGGACGTGTTCGCCCTGATCGAGCGCGAGAGCGCGGCGCTGGGCGCGGAGCTGATCGCGTCCGAGCAGATCGTGTTCGAGCCGGGCCAGACGCGCCAGATCACCCGCGAGGCCGACGGCCGCACCCGGTTCCTCGGGGCGGCGGTACTGTTCCGCGACATCGACCGGGCGCAGTGGAAATCGATCCAGCCCGTCGCCTCGACCGGCGTCACCCGGCTGCGGCTGACCGCCGACCGGCTGGAGAGCGCGCTTAACCCCGCCTAGCGAACCGATGTAGCCTGCACCATCCCGGGTGGAAGGGACGGAATGTTCTGGCAGAACAAGGTGGTCTGGCGCGAGGGGATGTTCCTGCGCGCGCAGCACTTCCAGCAGCAGGACCGCTTCGTCGAGGCGCTCGTGCGATCGGCGACGGCCTCGCTCACGCCGTTCCCCTGGGGGGTTGCCACGCTCACGATCGATCGCGAACTGCTCGGCACCGGGCGGTTCGCGCTCGCCGCCGCGTCCGGCGTGCTGGAGGACGGCACGCCCTTCGCCATCCCCGACGAGACGGCGCACCCGCCGCCGATCGAACCCGGCGAGACCGTGCGCAACTGCCTGGTCTATCTCGCCGCGCCGACGCGCCAGGCCGGCGCGATCGAGGTCGCGGCCGACGGGCCCGAGGCGAAGGCGGCGCGCTTCGCGCCCTCCGCCTACGAGGCGTTCGACACGCACTCGGGCTCGGCCTCCGCCGCCGAGGTGCAGGTCGGGCGGCTGCGTCTCAGCTACCTGCTCGAGACCCAGGACCGCGGCGGCTTCGTCGGCCTGCCGGTGGCGCGCATCCTCGAAGTGCTGCCCGACCGCAAGATCGTCCTGGACGAGCGCTGGATTGCGCCCGCGCTGGTGTGCAGCGCGGCCGCGCCACTGATGGGCTTCATCAACGAACTCACCGGCATGCTGCGCCAGCGCGCCGAGGCGATCGCCGCGCGGCTCGGCCAGCCTGGCGCGCGCGGCGTGGCCGAGATCACCGACTTCCTGCTGCTCCAGACCATCAACCGCGTCGAGCCGCTGCTCGCGCACTGGTCGGCAGCCGGCGCCGTGCACCCCGAGACGCTCTATCGCGCGCTCGCCTCGCTCGCCGGCGAGCTTGCCACCTTCACCGAGGCGTCGCGCCGCCCGCCCGCCTATCCGGCCTACCGCCACGAGGACCTCCAGCGCAGCTTCGCGCCCGTGATCGCCGATCTGCGCAAGAGCCTCTCGGCGGTGGTCGAGACCACCGCGGTCGCGATCCCGTTGCAGGAGCGGCGCTTCGGCGTGCGCGTCGGCCCGATCGTGGATCGCAACATTCTCAAGGCGTCGCAATTCGTCCTCTCGGTGCAGGCCGACATGCCGGCCGAACAGCTCCGCCGCGTGTTCCCCAACACGGTGAAGATCGGCGCGGTCGAGCAGATCCGCGAGCTCGTCAATGTCGCGCTGCCGGGCATCGCGGTGCGGCCATTGCCCGTGGCACCGCGGCAGATCCCGTTCTACGCCGGCGCCGTCTATTTCGAGCTCGATCGCGGCAGCCCGCACTGGCAGCAGATGCAGACCTCGGGCGGGTTCGCGATCCATGTGTCGGGCGACTTCCCCAACCTGAAGCTCGAGCTCTGGGCGATCCGGGGCTGAGGAGCGCCAGATGTCACAGGACAACCCCTTCGCCGAACCGGGCGACGACGACCGGACGGTGATCCGTCCCGCGCCGGGCGGCCGCGCCCGCGTCGAGCAGCGCCAGGCCGCCGCGCCGGTCGAACCCTCGCCGCTGCCGTCGCTCGCGGCCCCGCCCGCCGCCGGTGGTGCGGAGACGGTCCCGCGCACCGGCATCAACCCGCTCGCGGCGGCGGCCGCGCCGCTGCTCGACCTCGTCGGCCGGCTGCGCAACACCGCGCGTCCGCCCGAGGCGGGCGATCTGCGCGAGCGCGCCATCGCGGCCCTGCGCCAGTTCGAGGCGGATGCGCGCGCCGCCGGCGTGCCGGCCGAGCAGATCCGTGCCGGCCACTACGTGCTCTGCGCCACGCTCGACGACGTGGTGCTGAACACGCCCTGGGGCAGCCAGAGCCCCTGGGCCACCGCCAGCCTGATCGCGACCTTCCATCGCGAGACCGGCTCGGGTGAGCGCTTCTTCGCGTTGCTGGAGCACCTGCAGAAGGAGCCCGGGCGGCACAAGGAGGTGCTGGAGCTGATGTATCTCTGCCTCAGCCTCGGCTTCCAGGGCCGCTACCGCCTGAGCCCGCGTGGTCCGGCCGAGCATGAGCGGGTGCGCGAGAGCCTCTATGCGGTGGTGATGGCGCACCGCCAGGCACCGCAGCGCGATCTTTCGCCGCGCTGGCGTGGGCTGGAAGCGGCGTGGCGACCGCCCGGGCGCGCCGTGCCGATCTGGGTGATCGGCGCGCTCGCCGCGGCGATCCTGGGCGCGCTCTACGCGTTCTTCGCCTTCTCGCTGAACAGCCGCTCGGATGCGGTGTTCGCCTCCGTGCTCCAGGTGCCGCCGCTGAGCCAGCCGGCGCTCGCCCGCGTCGCGCCGCCGCCGCCGCCTCCACCGCCGCCGCCGCCCGAGGCGGGGCCTGATCAGCCGACGCGGATCGCGACCTTCCTCGCCCCCGAGATCCGCGAGGGGCTGGTGGCGGTGCTGGCCTCGCCGCAGATCATCGTCATCCGCATCAAGGCATCGGGCATGTTCGCCTCGGCCCAGGCCGATGTGACGCCGCGCTTCGTGCCCATCCTGGAACGCATCGGCACGGCGCTGAAGGAGGAGCCGGGCGACGTGCTGGTGGTCGGACATTCCGACTCCATCCCGATCCGCACCGTGCGTTTCCCGTCCAATTACCACCTCTCGACCGCACGCGCGGAATCGGCGCGCGCGGTGATTGCGCGCACGATCGGCGATCCCGATCGGCTGCGCTCCGAGGGCAGAGCGGATGCCGAGCCGATCGCCGACAACGCCACGCCCGAGGGCCGCGAGCAGAACCGGCGCATCGAGCTGATCATGCCGCGCATGGAGCGTCCGCTGTGAAGCCGCCCGCTGGACTCGCGGCGCTCGCGGGCAAGCTCTGGCTGCGCGCGGGCGTCAGCCTGATCGGCGTCGGGCTGATCGCGATGCTGATCTGGTGGTTCGGCCCGCTGCTCGCGATCGGTGGGTTTGCCCCGCTCGAGAGCGAGATGGCGCGGCTCGGCGTCATCGCGCTGCTGGTGCTGATATGGGCGGTCTGGACCTTCCTCGCCTGGCGCAAGCGCAAGAAGGCGGAAGCGGCGCTGATCGAGGGGGCCTCCGCCGCCGACCCGACCGCGGAGGCGGTGTCCGACGAGGTCGCGGCGCTGAAGTCGAAGCTCGCCGAGGCGCTGACGCTGCTGTCGAGGGCGCGCGGCGCGGGCGCGCTCTACGAACTGCCCTGGTACGTGATCATCGGCCCGCCGGGCTCGGGCAAGACCACGGCTCTGATGAACGCCGGGCTGAACTTCCCGCTCGCCGACCGGATGGGCGGGGCGCGGCTCGCGGGCGTCGGCGGGACGCGGCTGTGCGACTGGTGGTTCACCGATCAGGCCGTGCTGATCGACACGGCCGGCCGCTATACCACCCAGGACAGCGACGCCGCGGTCGACAAGGCCGGCTGGCAGGCCTTCCTCGACCTGTTGCGCAAGAACCGCCCGAACAGCCCGCTGAACGGCGCGCTGGTGGCGATCAGCGTTGCCGACCTCGCGACCCTTCAGCGCGAGGAGCGGCTTGCGCATGCCCGCGCCGTCCGCGCGCGGCTCAAGGAACTCGACGAGCGGCTCGGCGTGCGCCTGCCGGTCTATGTGCTGTTCACCAAGGCCGACCTGATCGCCGGCTTCACCGAGCATTTCGACGATCTGGACAAGGAGGGGCGGGACCAGGTCTGGGGTGAGACCTTCGCGCGCGACGCCAAGGGGGCCGAGCCGTTCCGCGCCGCCTTCGCGAGCCTGCTGGAGCGCATCAACGCGCGCATCCCCGTCCGCCTCCAGACCGAGCGCAGCCCCGACCGGCGCGCGGCGCTGGCAGCCTTCCCGGCGCAGCTCGCCTCGATGGAGGGGCCGGCATCGGAGTTCCTCGACGCCGCCTTCGGCGAGAGCCGTCTCGATCCCGCACCGTTCCTGCGCGGCGTGTATCTGACCTCGGGCACGCAGGAAGGCACACCGATCGACCGTCTGACCGGCGCGATGGCGCGGCTGTTCAACGTGCCCGTGGCGCGCGCGGCGTCCGCCCAGCCGGGGCAGGGGCGGAGCTACTTCCTCGGCCGGCTGCTGCGCGAGGTGGTGTTCGGCGAGTCCGGGCTCGTCTCGTCCAAGCCCGGCGCGCAGGCGCGCAGGCGCGCGATCTCGATCGGCGCCTGGGTGCTGGCCGGCCTCGCCGTGGTCGGCATCGGCGGCGTCTGGTTCAACGCCTACCGCGCCAACCAGGAGCAGGTGGCGCGGCTGGAAGCGGCCCAGCGCGACTTCGCGGAGGCCGCGCAGGGCGTGCAGTTCGATCCGGTGGCCGAGGCGGATCTGCTCGCGGTGCTGCCGCTGCTCGATCGTGCGCGCGCGCTGCCCTTCGGTCCCGACGACCAGGAGCGCGGCTCGGGCTTCGGGCTCGGCCAGGCGGACAAGCTCGCCGCCGCCTCGACCGCGGTCTATCGCCGCCAGCTCGACCGCGTGCTGTTGCCGCGGCTGCTCTGGCGGCTGGAATCGCAGATGCGCGGCGCGCTCAACCGCCCCGACTTCCTCTACGAGGCGACGCGTGTGTACCTGATGCTCGGCCAGCAGGGCCCGCTCGACCGCGCGCTGATCCGCGACTGGATGGCACTCGACTGGCACCAGGCCTTCCCGCAGCACGCGGACTCGCGCGCGCGGCTTGCGCGCCATCTCGACGCGATGCTGGCCGCGCCCATGCCCGCCTATCCGCTCGACGGGGCGCTGATCGACGAGGCGCGGCGGGTGTTCTCGCGCCTGCCGCTGGCGGGCCGCGCCTATTCGCGGCTGCGTCCGATCGCGGCTTCCGCCAACATTCCCGAGTTCTCGCCGGCGCAGGCGGCCGGTGCCGCCGGCGCGCGCGTGTTCACCCGCGCCTCGGGCAAGCCGCTGACCGAGGGCGTCGCCGGCGTGTTCACGGTCCAGGGCTTCCACCGCGCGGTGCTGCCCGCGCTGCCGCGGGTCGCGCGCGAGGTGGCCTCGGAGTCCTGGGTGCTCGGCCCCGGCAGCGAGGTCGCGCTCGACGAGGCCGCGCTCGCGCGGCTGCAACGCCAGATCCTCGACGAGCACTACTACCCGGCCTATGCGCAGGCGTGGCAGGAGCTGCTGAACGATCTCGCGATCGTCCCTTTCCGGGCGATGCCGCAGGCGATCGACACGCTGAACATCCTCTCGGCGCCGCAATCGCCCATGCGCGATCTGTTGCGCGCGATCGCGCGCCAGCTCACGCTCTCGCAGGATCCCGATGCCGCGCCGGCGCAGCCGGGCGCCCAGCCGGGTGCCGCGCCGACCACGCCGGCGCAGCGCCTCCAGGCGGTGTTCGGGGCGGCAGCACCGCCCGGGGAGGCGCCGAAGCCGATCGGTGCGGCGATCGACGAGCAGTTCGAGCCGCTGCGCAGCTATGTCGGCAGCGGCCCCGGCGCGCCGCTCGACAACACGCTCAGGATCATGAACGAGCTCTACCAGCAGCTCGCGCGTCTCGCGGCCTCGCCGGCCGGTGCGCCGCCGCCTGCGGCCGGCCTTGATCCGGCGCAGCAGCTCCAGGGCGAGGCCGCGCGCGTTCCTCCGCCGGTGAACACCTGGCTGCGCGCGGTCGCGCAGTCCGGCACGGCGGTGCGGGCGGGCGGGGTCCAGCAGGCGGTCGCCGGGGCGCTCGCCGCCGGCGTCGCCCCGCTCTGCACCGCCGCGGTCAACAACCGCTTCCCGTTCGTGCGCGGCGCGCAGGCCGAGACGCCGATGGACGATTTCGCGCGGCTGTTCGCGCCGGGTGGGCTGATCGACGGGTTCTTCAACACCAATCTGCGACCGTTCGTCGACATCGGTGCGCGGCCGTGGCGCCTGCAACCCGCGGACGGCATCACCCTGCCGATCAGCCAGGGCGCGCTGATGAACTTCTACCGGGCCTCGGTGATCCGCGACGTGTTCTTCGCCGGCGGGCCGCAGCCGCAGATCCGTTTCGAGATCCAGCCCGTCTCGATGGACCAGGGGGCGCGCCAGGCGCTGCTGGATCTCGACGGCGTGACGATCACCTACGCGCATGGGCCCTCGCGCCCGACCCAGGTGATGTGGCCCGGGCCGAACCGGATGACCAATGTCCGTCTGGTGCTCGATCCGCCGCCCGCGACCGGTGTGGGCACGATCAACGAGTCCGGACCCTGGGCGCTGTTCCGCCTGTTCAGCCGCGCCCAGGTCGCGCGCGGGCGGGTGCCGGAGGAGTTCTCGCTGACCTTCTCGATCGGCGAGCGCAGCGTCACCTACGTCGTCCGCGCCGGCAGCGTGTTCAACCCGTTCGCGCTGCGCGAGCTGTCGGAGTTCCGGTGCCCGGCCCTGCAATAGCGGG
>CALKJX010000012.1 GCA_937995555.1 uncultured Elioraea sp. | reverse complement strand
TCCTTCAGGATGACGTAGTTGGGGTGGCGGAACAGCCGCAGCAGCGCGTCCCAGTGCAGGTCGGTCTTCACCCGGGGCGGGTTGTTGTAGATGCCGAGGGGCAGATCGACCGCATCGGCGACCTCGGCGAAGAACGCCTCGATGTCGGCTTCGGCCGCGCAGATATAGGCCGGCGCCGCAAGGATCGCCCCGTCCGCGCCGTTCGCCTTGGCGTGGCGCAGATAGTCAATGGTCGTGTCGGTGTTGTTGCCGGTGCAGCCGTAGAAGAACTTCATCCGCCCGTCACGGAAGCGCATCGTCTGCTCCAAGATCGCGCGCCGCTCCTCCGGGCTCAGCATCGACACCTCGCCGGTCGAGCCCATGATCAGCACGGCGGAGGTGGCGTTCGCGGCCTGCCAGTCGAGCAGCGTGCGGAACGCGCCGAAGTCGACCGTGCCGTCGGCGTTGAACGGAGTGATGAGAGCGACGAAGCTGCCCTCGACCCGCATCTTGGCCATGGTTGAACTCCCGCTTCCGATGCCTCAGGTTAAGCGGGCGGGGCCTGTCGGTCCAGGCCGGACCCGATGCGGGAGTATCCGGATGACGTTCGAGATCCAGTACTGCACCTCCTGAAACTACGAGCCGCGGGCCCTCCGTGCGAGGGATCGACTGCTCGCGAAGAACCCCGGGGCGATGGTGACGCTCACCAAGTCCTCCGGTGGCGTCTTCGAGATCCTGAAGGACGGCAAGCTGGTGTGGTCGAAGAAGGCCACCGGCAGCTTCCCGACCGACCAGGAGCTGGACGCGCTCGCCTGACCGGCGCGGCAGTGCCCGCGGCGCGATCCACGTGCCGCGGGCTTTGCTTGCCGTGGGCGGTTGCGGCGCGGTGGGTGCCACTCCGCCGCGCCGTGCTCATATGAGCCTCATGCTCCAGTTCGTGCTCGACCGCGAGGCGATCGCCCGCATCCGGCTCCGCAACCGGATCGAGACCGCGGCGACGCTGGCTGCCCTCGCCGCGCTCGCCGCAGCGATCGGCTTCCTTGCCGCTGGGATCGACGGGCTGGTGATCGGCGCGATCATGGTGGCGATCGGCCTCTCGTTCGGCGCACTTCCGGCCGATGCGGTGTTCCGCCAGGGCTTCGGCGCTGCCCCGTTGTCGCCGTTCCGGGCCCCCGGGCTCAACGCGCTGATGCATGAACTCGCGCGCCGCGCCAACCTGCCGACGGTGCCGCGGCTCTACCTGCTGCCCCAGCCGGTGCTCCAGGCGGTCGCGGCCGGCACGACCGAGCGGCCCGGCATCGGTGTCACCCGCCCGCTGGTCGAGACGCTGACCGCCGCGGAACTGGCCGGCGTGCTGGCGCACGAGATCAGCCACGTCCGCCACGGCGATCTGACGGTGATGCGGATCGCGGCGACCGCCTCGGGCATCACCCGCGCCATGGCCCAGGCCGGGCTGATCGTGCTGATCCTCTGGGGGGCGGGTGCGTTCGGCGCTCATCCGCTGCTGCCCGTCCTGCTGATCCTGGCCCCGCTCGCCTCCGACCTGCTCGCGCTGTCGCTGTCGCGCACGCGCGAGTTCCTCGCCGATGCCGGCGCGGTGGAACTGACCGGTGACCCGCTCGGCCTCGCCTCCGCGCTGAGGCGGCTTCAGGCCCTCCAGGGCGACGACTTCGAGCGGCTCGGCTCCCGCGGGCCGGCCTGGCTGCGCTGGTTCCGCACCCACCCGACGATCGAGGAGCGCGTCGCCGCCCTCGCCGCCGCCGCCGTGCCGGCCCGGCCCGTGCTGCCGGCCTGGGACGGCACGCCCTGGACCACGCCGCCGCAGGTGCGCCGGCGGCCGAACCCGTGGCGCCGATAGGCGCGGCGCGGCCGCAAGGCTATCGTCGCGCCATGACTCCGCTCTTCCCCGGCCTGCGCGTGCGCAATCCGAACCGGCCCGACTGGGGCGAGGGGCAGGTGCAATCGGTGGTCGGCAGCCGGGTGACCGTCAACTTCGAGCACGCGGGCAAGGTCCTGGTGAACATCGCGGTCGTCACGCTGGAACCGGTCGAGACCGAGCGCGGCGCGATCTGGTGAACGGGGCGATGGAGGCAGGATGGGGGTTGGCCTTTGCCGCCGCGTTCGACTGGCGACTCGCGATCGCCGCCGCCGTCACCGCGATCGCCGGCGTGATGCGCGGCTTCGCCGGATTCGGCACCGCGATCACGCTCGCCCCCACCTTCAGCGTGCTCTGGGGACCGGCGGTCGGCGTGCCGACCATGCTGCTGATGGAGGCGCTGATCGGCAGCCAGCTGCTGTTCGGCGCCTGGAAGGATGTCAACCGCCGCGTCACCATTCCGATCACGCTCGCGGGCTGCCTGCTGGTGCCGGTCGGCACCTGGATCCTGTTCCTGATCGAGCCCGAGACGTTGACGCGCGCGATCGGCGCGCTGGTGCTGCTGTTCGGCGCCCTGCTGGCATCGGGCTGGCGCTACCAGGGGGCGCGGCCGCTGCCGCTGAACCTCGCCGTCGGCGCGACCGCCGGCGTGCTGAAGGGGGCGACGGGGATGAGCGGGCCGCCCGTGATCCTCTATCTGCTCGCCGGCAACGAGGCGGCGAAGGAGCACCGGGCCAACCTGATCCTGTTCTTCGCCGTGCTCGGGCTCGTCTCGTTGATCCCGCCCTTTGTGACCGGCCTGTTCACCCTGGACGTGCTGGTCAAGGTGGCGGTGCTGACGCCGTGGCTGCTCGTGTTCGTGCGCACCGGCGCCGCGCTGTTCGGGCGGATCGGCGCGAAACAGTTCCGCACCGTGGCCTACGGCGTGCTGTTCGTCGTCGGGATCGCCGCGCTGATCGGATGAGCCTCCGCCGCGCGGTCGGCAGTCGCGCGCGAACGGCAGGTAGATCAGCGGCCCGGAACCGAGGCGGGCGGCGACCGCGAGGAACGCCGCCGCAGAGGCGGCCGGCGGACGGACGCCGTGCGCCGCGGGAAAGCCGCCGACGACATGACCGGCCAGCACCGGCAGCGTGGTCGGGCCGATCAACTGGCACGGGTTCGCCGTGGTCGCGCCGCGTCCCGCGAGCGCTTCCGGGAACAGGCTGCGGCCGTGCGCGACCGTGACGACGCTGTAGCTCGTGACCAGGCAGAGCAGCACCAGCAGCCCGATCGCAAGCGCGGTGGAACGGTGGCCGAAGGCGGCAAGCGCGAGCAAGGTCGAGATCGTCGCGCAGGCCCCGGGCACGACGATCCGTTTGCGTCTCTGCAGCCTCAGGTCGAGCGGACCCAATATGAGCGTGCCTGCGGCCTGCGCCGCGGCCATCGCCAGGATCACGTGGCCGCGCGCGACCGCCGCGAGCGCGTGCACATCGCCGAGCTATGGCCCCGCCCAGAGCGTCAGCACCACCGCCGCACCCGCATGGATGAAGGTTGGCATGGCCAGCACCGGCCAGAGCCCCTTCGTCCGCCAGACTGCCAGCAGCCCGGACAGCACCGCGGTCAGGCGCTCGCGCGGCCGGGCGGATCATCGGTGACGAGACGGTGGAACGCGACCGCCACGACCACGGTGAGTGTGGCCGAGCCGGCGAACATGCCGCGCCAGCCGATCAGGGCCGCGCCGGCCGCCAACGGCGTGCCGGCAGCGAGGCTGCCCACCTGGCTGAAGGCGAACATCCGGCTCGCGGTGGTGGCGAGGCGCGCCGGGCCGAACCAGCGCGCGCACAGCACGATCGAGACGATGAAGTTGGCCCCGCAGCCGGCCCCTAAGCAGCAGCCGCGCACCGATCAGGCTGGCCGGGTCGGTCGCGACCGCCTGCAACGCTGCGCCCGCCACCGCCGGCAGACCGAGCAGGGCCACAGTTCGGCGCGGCCCGATCCGGTCGAACATCAGCCCGACCGGGATCTGCATCAGGCCGAGGGTCAGGAAGAACGCGCCGTTGGCGAGGCCGAGCGCGTCCGGGGACAGGGCCAGATCGCGCGCGAGTTCCGGGGGGGAGTGCGCCGAGATTGGCGCGGTGGAAATTGCTCATCGCGGTCAGCGCGGTGAGTGCTGCGATCAGCCGCGCGACTGCGTCGGGCGCAAGGCGGGACGTGTCCTTCGGGTCTCGCGTCACGCCGACGACGATGGCATGGAAGGGGGCTGCCCTTCCTCGCCCTGGACCGAAACGCAGCCATGCCCATCCGCGACGCGACCGAGGCCGACCTGCCGGCCATCCTCGCCATCACCAACGACGCGATCCAGACGACCACCGCGAACTGGAACATCCGACCCACCACGCTTGAGGCCCGGCGTGCGTGGTTTGTCGAGCGGCGCGCGGCGGGGTTTCCGGTGCTGGTCGCCGAGGAGGGGGGGAGCGTGCGCGGCTTCGCCAGCTACGGCCCGTTCCGTGCCTTCGACGGCTATGCGCAGACGGTCGAGCACGGGCTCTATGTCGCGCGCGATGCCCAGCGGCGCGGCCATGGTGCCGGGCTGCTCGGCGGGCTGATCGCGCGGGCCGAGGCGGCGGGGCTGCACGTGATGGTCGCCGGGATCGAGGCGGGCAATGCCGCCTCGCTTGCCCTGCACGAGCGCTTCGGCTTCGTGCGTGTCGGCCTGATGCCGGAGGTCGGGCGGAAATTCGACCGCTGGCTCGATCTCGTGCTGATGCAGCGGATACTGCTGCCGGTCAGGTGAGCGGCAGGCTCCGCACCGTGTAGCCGTGGCGGATCACGCGGCGCAGGATCGGGTCCTCCAGCTCGAACTCGAACCGCACGCTCGGCCGGATGCCGCCGATCGCGGCGAATGTGCCGCCGAACATCACCGTGCCCGCGGGCAGGGGCGCGCCGCCGGTCCAGGCCGCGATCAGGGGCTCAGGCGGACGCAGCGCGGCCGCCGTCCCCTGCTGGTAGAGCGTCAGCCGGCCGGCCTCCTCGATCCAGGCGCGCAGCACCAGCTGGTCCCAGTGCGGGGCGACGTCGTCGAAGCGCCACAGCAGCGGCGCCATCACCTTGGGGCAGAGCTGCTTCGAGACGTCGATCGCATAGGCCTCGACCCGGCGGTCGGTGTGGTCGGAGCCGACACCGACCCACAGCCCGTCCGTCATGCTGACGAGCACGAACTCCACCTCGCCCGAGCTGTCGGGGCCCAGCACCTCGACCGCAGAGGTCGTGGTCAGCAGATTGGTCCCGTTGCGGAAGAACGCCGGGATCGTCGGCGGCGGCTTCACGCCGATCGCGCGCAGTTCCTCCACATGGTGCTGCACGGCCGCCTGGTCGCGTCCGGTGAGGCCGGCGATCACCAGGTCGCGGGGCTCGAACGCGACCTCGCGGGTGCCGGCGGCCGTGACACAGCGGAACCCCAGCGGCGTTCTCATCCGCCCGCGAGTGCCTCGTCCTTGCTCTTGCGGATCGAGGGCAGCGCCATCGCCACCACCGCGATCACGGCGAGCGCGAGCAGTGTCGCGCTGATCGGCCGTTCCAGGAACACCATGGGATTGCCGCGCGAGAGCAGCATGGCGCGCCGCAGATGCTCCTCCATCATCGGGCCGAGCACGAAGCCGATCAGCATCGGCGCCGGCGGACAGCCGATCTTGCTGAACAGGTAGCCGAGGAAGCCGAACACGACCGTGACATAGACATCGAAGCTGTTGTTGTTGAGGCTGTACACGCCGATCGCGCAGAAGATCAGGATCGCCGGGTACATCAGGTCGTAGGGCACCTTCAACAGCCGGACCCACATCCCGATCATCGGCAGGTTGATGATCACCAGCATCAGGTTGCCGATCCACATCGAGGCGATCAGGCCCCAGAACAGGTCGGGCTGGGCCTCGATCATGCGCGGGCCGGGCTGGATGCCCTGGATGATCAGCGCGCCGACCATCAGCGCCATCACGGCATTGGCCGGGATGCCGAGCGTGAGCAGCGGGATGAACGAGGTCTGCGCGGCGGCGTTGTTGGCGCTTTCGGGGGCGGCCACGCCCTCGATCGCGCCCTTGCCGAACAGGTGCTTGTTGCGGCTGATCCGCCGTTCCAGCGTGTAGGCGCCCATCGAGGAGAGCGCGGCGCCACCGCCCGGCAGGATGCCAACGATCGAGCCGAGCGTGGTGCCGCGCGCGATCGGCGCGGCCACCCGCTTCCACTCCTCCTTGGTGAGCCAGAGCCGGCTGATCTTGGTCTTGAGCGCCGCGCGCACCTCCGGCATCTCGAGGTTGCGGATGATCTCGGCGATGCCGAACATCCCCATCGCCATCGGCGCGAAGCCGATCCCGTCGGAGAGTTCGGGGATGTCGAAGGTGAAACGCTGCTGGCCGGTCTGCACATCGGTGCCGACGAGACCGAGGCCGACCCCGGCCACCATCATGGCGATCGACTTCACCACGTTGCCTTCGCTCAGCACCGCCGAGACGATCAGGCCGAGCAGCATCAGCGAGAAGTAGTCGGCCGGGCCGAACGAGAGGGCCACGGCCGTCAGCATCGGGCCGAGTGCGGCGACCAGGATGGTTGCGGTGCAGCCGGCGATGAACGAGCCGATCGCGGCCACGGCCAGCGCCGGCCCGGCTTGGCCGTTCTTCGCCATCTGGTAGCCGTCCAGCGTGGTGATGACCGAGCTCACCTCGCCCGGCAGGTTCATCAGGATCGAGGTGGTCGAGCCGCCATACTGCGCACCGTAATAGATGCCGGCGAGCATGATGATCGCCGTGGTCGGCGGCATGCCGAAGGTGAGCGGCAGCAGGAGCGAGATGGTCGCCACGGGGCCGATCCCCGGCAGCACGCCGATCGCGGTGCCGAGCAGCGCGCCGATGAAGCAGGCGGAGAGGTTCTGGAACGTCGCCGCGACGGTGAAGCCGTAGATCAGGTTCTCGAGCATGGCCCCCTCCTCAGCGCGACCAGGGGAAGACGGGGATGCGGATGTCGAGGTACCAGATGAACAGCACCCAGCAGAGCGCCAGCATGAACGCGATCAGCCCGAACACGCGCAGGGGCTTCCACACCTTCTCCGCGACCGAGGCGATGCCGATGCAAAGGGCCAGCGAGACGACGAAGCCCAGCCGCTCAACCGTGAGGCCATAGACGGTGAGCGCCAGCAGGATGAGTCCCATGTCGCGCCACGCGAAGCGGCCGATCGGCTCGGGGCCGGTGAACAGCCCGCTGACCAGGATCGCGACGCCGAGGGCGGCCAGGATGCCGAAGGTCAGCATCGGCATGTAGCCGGAGCCCATCCGGCGTGCCGTGCCGATCGGGTGCGATTCGAAGTTGAGGTAGAGCATCACGCCCGCGAAGGCGATGAACATCACGCCGGCAAAAATATCCTGCGCGTCAGGCCTGAGCCGCATTCACCGTTCCCCCCACGCGGCCCGGCACCGCGGCGACGAGAACCTCCCGACGCGGAGCTTAGATCAACTCGGCGGCAGGCGGAACGGGGATGTGGGTCCCGTAACGAACAGCCGCTACTCGACCGTCGCCCCCGAGGCGCGCACCACCGGCGCCCAGACCGCGATCTCCTCGGCGACGAAGGCGCTGTACTGCTCCGGCGTCATGTCGACGATCCCGCCGCCCAGCTGGTCGAACCGCGCCACCACCTCGGGCTCCTTCAGGATCTCGCGGATCTCGCGGTTGAGCCGGGCCACGATCGCGGCGGGCGTGCCGGCGGGCGCGGAGATGCCGAACCACTGGTAGGAGACGATGTCGACGCCGACCTCCCTGAAGGTCGGCACGTCGGGGAAGGCGGGGCTGCGTTCCGATCCGCTGGTGGCGAGCGCGCGCACCCGACCGCCGCGGATGTGCGCCGACGCCGAGGGCAGGCCGTCAAACATCAGCGGCACCACGCCGGCGATCGTATCCGTCATCGCCGGCCCGGCGCCGCGGTAGAAGATCGGGTTGAGCCGGATGCCGGCCGCCTGGGCGATGCGCAGACCCAACAGGTGGTTCGATGACCCGGCACCCGAGACGCCGAAATCGAGTCCGTCGGGCCGTGCCTTCGCGATCCGTACCACATCGGCGAAGCTCCGCGCCTCGAAGCCCGCATGGGCCACCATCACCGAGGGGTTGCGGGTGACCAGTGCGATGTGGACGAAGTCCTTCATCGCGTCGTACCGCAGGCTCCGGTAAAGCGTCGGCGCGATCCCGTGGCTGGCGATGTTGCTCATCACCAGCGTCTGCCCGTCCGGCGCGGCCTGGGCGGCGATCGCGCTGCCGATCGTGGCCCCCGCTCCGGCGCGGTTCTCGGCGATCACCGGCTGGCCAAGCCGCGGTCCCAGCCGGTCGGCGACAAGACGGGCCATCACGTCCGTGGTGCCGCCCGGCGCGAATGGGACGATCAGGCGGATCGGGCCGCTGGGCCAGGACTGCGCGCGCAGCGTCGCCGGTGCCGCCAGAGCCGCGCCGAGGACCGTGAGGACCGTCCGTCGTGCGAGCCTCATCCGTTCCGACATGAGCGTCTCCCCGTCGCTTTCCTTTGCGTTCGTCTATCGCATGCGCCCGGAAGCGACGGCAAGCGCGGGCAACGCCGCTTGCGGGGTGGTAGGCCGCACCGCATGATCCCCGCACCGCAAGCCAGGACATCCCGCATGACCGCCAATGACCCCGACGCCGCGATCCGCGACGAGACGGCGCGGCTGGAGCCGCAGCTGATCGCGCTCAGGCGCGAGCTGCACAAGCGCCCCGAGCTCGCCTTCGAGGAGCACGAGACCGCCGCCGTGGTGGCGGCGGAGCTCGCGCGGCTCGGCATTCCTGCCCGCACCGGCATCGGCCGAACCGGCGTGGTCGGGCTGATCGAAGGCGGCAAACCCGGGCCGACCTTGCTGATCCGCGCCGACATGGACGCGTTGCCGATCCACGAGCGCACCGGGCTGCCCTTCGCCTCCGAGCGCGAGGGGCTGATGCACGCCTGCGGGCATGACATCCACACCGTCACGCTGCTCGGCGCGGCCGCGGTGCTGAAGATGCTCGCACCGGCGCTCGCCGGTCGGATCAAGCTGATCTTCCAGCCCGCCGAGGAGATCCTCGAAGGCGCGCCGGCGATGATCGCGGACGGGGCGATGGCGGATCCGGGCGTGGACATGTGCCTCGGCTTCCACAACTGGCCCTGGGGCAAGGTCGGCCAGATCCAGTACGTGCGCGGGGCCTGCCAGGCGGCCTCCGACGCGTTCGACATCGTCTTCCACGGCCGCTCGGGCCATGCCGCGCATCCGCAGGCTGCGATCGATCCGATCGCGGGCGCGGCGCTGTTCATCGGCCAGCTCCAGACCCTGGTGTCCCGCGAGATCAACCCGCTCTCGCCGGCGGTGGTCACGGTCGGGCAGATCAGCGGCGGCACGGTGCGCAACATCATCCCCGACCAGCTCGTGCTCAAGGGCACCGTGCGCACCATGGACACGACGGCACGCGACGCGGTCGAGGCGGGGATGCGCCGGCTGCTCGCCGGGGTCGAGGCGGGGTTGCGGCTTCGCAGCGAACTCGACTACGCGCGCAAGGTGCCGCCGCTGGTGAACGATGATCGGGTGCTTGACCGCGTACTCGCGGCCGCGCGCGCCGTGGTGGGCGAGGCGGCGGTGACCTCCGGCACGCCGAGCATGGGCTCGGAGGATTTCGCCTGCTTCACCGAGCGTGCGCCGGGCGCGCATCTGCGCATCGGCTCGGGCGCGCCTGGGCGAGCCGACGTGCTGCACAACAGCGACTACCAGCCCGACGAGGGCTGCATCGCCGTGGGCGTGCGTACCCTCTCCCGCGCCGCATTGGAGCTCCTGCAATGACGAAGCTGAGGCTCGCCGAACTCACCTCGGGCGAGGCGAAGACGCGGCTCGCGAATCGCCCCACCATCCTGCTGCCGATGGGCAGCCTGGAGGATCAGGGCCCGCACGCGCCCATGGGCGACTATCTGCTCGCGGACGCGATCGCGCTGCGCATCGCCGAACGCGCCGTGGCGCTGGGCGCGGATGCGCTGGTGGCGCCCGTGCTGCCCTTCGGCGGCGAGGACTATTTCGGCACCGTGCCCGGCGGGATCGCGCTCTCGCACGCGACCCTGCTCGCGGTGATTCGCGAGATGCTGGAGCGTCTGCTCGCGCACGGGCTCGATCGCATCCTCATCGTCAATGGCCATGGCGGCAACACGCACGCGATCCACGAGGCGACACTCGCGGTGAAGCATGCCGACGGCACGCTCATCCCTTCGCTCTACATCTGGCGCGTGCTGTACGGCGCCTGGCCGAAGCTCACCGGTGGCGATACGGCGGGCAGGGTCGGTCATGGCGCCGACCCGGTCTGGTCGGTGGCGTTGGCGCTGTTCCCGCAGCTCTGCCGGCCGGACATGATCCCCGACCCGGTGCCGCCGAGCTCGGTGCAGGGCATGGCGGTGACCGGCCTCGGCGCGGCGCGGTTCGAGGAGATCGAGATCGGTCTGCCGATCGAATACGACATCGCCGCGCCGAACGGCGTGCTGGCCGGCGATCCGCGCCGCGGCGATGCGGCGGTCGGCGAGCGCGCGGTCGCCTGGCTCGCCGAGCAGGGCGCGCGGCTGATCGTCCATCTGCGGGAACAGGGTTGATGCGGATCGCCGTCTTCGGTGCCGGCGCGATCGGCGGGCACATCGCGTTCCGCCTCGCGCGCGGCGGGGCGGATGTCTCGGTGGTGGCGCGCGGTGCGTATCTCGACGCGATCCGCGCGCGCGGCATCACCGTGCAGGCGCGCGACGTCACCGACACGGTGCGCGTGCGCGCGAGCAATGATCCGCGCGAGCTCGGAGTGCAGGATGCCGTCATCACGACCGCGAAGGCGCATTCGCTGCCGGAGATCGGCCGCACGATCGCCCCGCTGCTCGGTCCCGACACGCCGGTCGCGTTCGTGGTGAACGGCATTCCCTGGTGGTACTTCCACCGCCACGGCGGGGAGCATGACGGGCGGCGCATCGAGCGTCTCGATCCCGGTGGCGTGCTGTGGGACGGGATGGGCGTCGGGCGCGCGATCGGCGGGGTCGTCTATTCCGCCTGCACGGTGCTGGAGCCGGGCGTGATCCATGCCGAGAACCCGATCACTCGCGTGATCCTCGGCGAGCCCGACGGCACGATCTCGCCGCGTGCGGAGGCGAT
>CALKJX010000011.1 GCA_937995555.1 uncultured Elioraea sp. | reverse complement strand
GATCTCGGTCCGGGCCAGGGGCGCTGGCGCCCGACCAACTACACCGAGACCGAGTTCGGCGGGCCGACGCCGATGCGCGTCGGGCTCGAGAAGTCGAAGAACCTGATGACCATCCGTCTCGCCGAGCGGGTCGGGCGTGAGAATGTCGCCGATGTCGTGCGCCGCTTCGGCGTGATCGACACCATGGAGCGCACCTACTCCATGGCGCTCGGCGCCGGCGAGACCACCGTGCTGCGGATGTCCGCGGGCTACGCCGCGTTCGTCAACGGCGGCATGCGGGTCGAGCCGACGCTGATCGACTCCGTGCAGGACCGGAACGGGCGCGTGATCTTCCGCGCCGATGCGCGCCCCTGCGAGACCTGCCGCGATCCGGCGCCGGGTGCCGTGCCGCCCGACCCGCCCGACATCCGCGAGCGCGCGACCGACGCCGCCTCGGCCTATCAGATGGTCTCGATGCTGCAAGGCGTGATCCAGCGCGGCACCGGGGGCCGGGCCAATATCGGCCGCCCCGCCGCCGGCAAGACCGGCACCACCAATGATTGGCTGGACGCCTGGTTCGTCGGCTTCACGCCCGAACTGGTCGTGGCGGTGTGGGTCGGGTTCGACGAGCCACGCCCGCTCGGGCTCTCGCGCGACAACGAGACCGGCGGCCTGATCGCCGCGCCGATCTTCGCCCAGTTCATGCGTGAGGCCCTGGCCGACCGTCCCGCGCTGCCGTTCCGCGTGCCGGCCGGCCTGCGCATGGTCTGGGTGAACCCGCAGACCGGCGAGCCCGCGCGCCAGGGCGAAGCGGGCGCGATCGTCGAGGCCTTCAAGCCCGGCACCGAGCCCGGCGCGAGCGGCACGGACGGCGTGATCGGTGTTGCGGGCGGCCGTCCCGCTGCAGCCGCGCTGGACGCCGGCCTCGGCGGGCTGTACTGACGCGCCCCCTGCGGACGTCACCATGGGAGTGTGCGGCCGATGAAGGCCGAGATCATCGCGCTGAAAGAGCAGATCGCCGCATCGGCGGGTCTGCTGAGGAGGCATCTTTGACTGGGATGCCGCAACCCGTCGCCTCGAGGAGCTGAACGCGCGCGCCGAGGACCCCGCGCTGTGGTCGGTTGCGGAGGCGGCGCAGAAGCTGATGCGCGAGCGCAACCGCCTCGCCGCCGGGATCGAGGCGGTACGGCGGCTCGAGCGCGAGGCCGAGGATGCCTACGGGCTGGCGGAACTGGCCGAGGAGGAGGGCGACGCCGACACCCTTGCCGCCGCCGAGGCCGACCTGCGGCGCCTGGTGGCCGAGGCCGGGAAGCGCGAGCTCGAGAGCCTGCTCTCGGGCGAGGCTGACGGCAATGACGCGATCCTCGAGATCAATGCCGGCGCGGGCGGCGTCGATGCCCAGGACTGGGCGGAGATGCTGCTCCGCATGTACACGCGCTGGGCCGAGAGCCACGGCTACAAGGTCGAGCTGATCGACCGCACCGACGGCGAGCAGGCCGGCATCAAGAGCGCGACGCTGAAGGTGATCGGCGCAAACGCCTATGGCTGGCTCAAGACCGAGAGCGGCGTGCACCGGCTGGTGCGCATCTCGCCCTTCGATGCGAATGCGCGCCGGCAGACGAGCTTCGCCTCGGTCGGCGTCTCGCCGGTGGTGGATGACAGCATCGAGATCGAGATCAACCCGGCCGATCTGCGCGTGGACACGTTCCGCGCATCCGGCGCGGGCGGGCAGCACGTCAACAAGACCGAGTCCGGCGTGCGCTTCACCCATATCCCGACCGGCATCGTGGTGGCGAGCACGCAGGACCGCAGCCAGCACCGTAACCGCGCGATCGCTATGGAGATGCTGAAGGCGCGGCTCTACGAGCTCGAACTCCAGAAGCGCGAGGCGGTGGCCGCGGCGGCGCAGGCCGAGAAGACCGATATCGGCTGGGGCCACCAGATCCGGTCCTACGTGCTCCAGCCGTACCAGATGGTGAAGGACCTGCGCACGGGCGTGGAGAAGGGCAACCCGCAGGCGGTGCTGGACGGCGAGCTTGACGACTTCATGGCCGCCTCGCTCGCGCAGCGCGTCAAGGGCGTGCGGTCGGAGGCCAGCGCGCAGGCGGAGTAGCCCGCCGACCGTCGCGGTACGCGCTGGGCTTGCGCTGCGCGTCTACCGCACGTCGAGCGTGACGCTGACCGGGCAATGATCCGACAGCCGGTCGCGGAACGACCGGTCGGTCTCGCGATAGACCAGCACGCGCAGGCTGCGCGGCACCAGCCACTCGCGCGCGGCGCCGCCGAGCAGGATGTGATCGATGAACACCGCGCCCCCCCAGCACGGGTTCGAGAACCCCTCGGTCGCGCGCGTGAGCGGCGCGGCGCGGGCGAGGATGGCGAACAGATCGTCGTCGCCCTCCATGCGCCGGTTGAAGTCGCCGAGCACGGCGAAGGCTTCGCCGGCGGCGCGGCGCGCGGCGATCCAGCCGGCGATGATGTCCGCCTGGCGTGCGAGCTCGGCGCATGGCACGCGCTCCGACCCGGCGATGCCGTCCCAGGTGCAGCCGGCGCGCAGATGCACGTTCAGGAGCCTGAGCGTGCGGCCCGCGACCTCGACCGTGATGTCCGCGCCGCGGCGCAGGCTGAACCTTGCGTTCGGGGCGAGGTCGAGCGCCACGAGGTCGGGGTTGGCGCGCCAGACGAGACTGCGGCGGATCGCGAAGCCCGGGCGCTGCACATCGGTTTCGTCGGTGAAGTGGAAGTCGTAGGCGGTGGCGTCGAACACGCGCGCCGCGGCGAGCCGCCCGTCCACCTCCTGGAGCGCGACGATGTCCGCGTCCAGCCGCTCGGCGTAGCGCTGCAGCAGCGCGTAGTCGGCCGGCGTGCGGACGTGCACGCCGCGCGGCAGGGCAGGATGCCCGGCCGGCTTGGTGGTGAGCCAGGCGATATTCCAGGTCGAGAGCTTGATCTCGCGCGCAGCCGACGGCAGCGCGGCCAGCAGCGACAGGACGAGGACGACGATCCGCATGCGCGCGACGCTAGCGCCCGGGCGCGGGAAGGGCCATGTTCACGACCGAACGACCCCCGGGAGGTCCGTGATGCGACGCTTTGCCCTCTATGCGGCCCTGGCCGCGACCCTCACCCTGACGCTGGCGCCGGCGATCGCAGAGGCGCGCATCGGCCGCGGCGGCAGTTTCGGCAACCGCGGCGGGCAGACCTACGCGCCGCCGCCGCCCACCCGTGTCGCGCCGCAGCCGGCGCAGCCGGTCCAGCGCAACCTCGGCCAGCCCGCGGCCCCGACCGCAGCGGCCGCGGCACCGGCGGCTGCCGCCCGGCCCGGCTTCGGGCCTGCGTTGATGGGCGGGCTGGTCGCCGGCGGGCTGATCGGGCTCATGCTGGGCTCGGGCTTCTTCGGCGCGGGGCTCGGCGGCGTGCTTGGCGCGCTGCTCCAGATCGCGCTGATCGGCGGGCTGATCTGGATGGGGCTTCGGCTGTTCCGCGCCGCCCCCGCGATGGCCGGCGCAGCGGCCGCGCGCGGGCCGGTGCCCGATCTCGGCAGCGGCCCGCCGCCGCGCAGCGGCGCGGGCTTCGCCAGCGGCGGCCATGTGCCGCTGCGCCTGACCGAGGAGGATCTCGCCACCTTCGAGGCGGCGCTCAAGGACATCCAGACCGCCTGGAGCGAGGCGGATAAGGCAAAGCTCGGTCGGATGCTTACGCCCGAAATGCTCGGTTCTGTCACCGAACAGCTGGACGAGGATGCCCGTCGCGGCGTGCGCAACCGCGTTTCCGGCCTCGTGTTCGAGGAGGGCGATGTCAGCGAGGCCTGGCGCGAGGGCGTGCGCGACTACGCGACCGTGGCGATGCGCTTCAGCCTGACGGATGTCGATGTGCCTGCTGGCGCGCCGCCGGCGCCGCCCGGCGCGGCGCCGCGCGAGACGGTGACCGAGCTCTGGACCTTCGTGCGGGTGCAGGGCGGGCCGTGGCTGCTGAGCGCGATCCAGCAGACCGGCAACGCGGCGGGCTGAACCCGGTCGCTGCACCGATCGCGGGGCGCCCTGTCGGCGGGGCTGGTTGGGGCGCCAGGATTCGAACCTGGGAATGGCGGATTCAAAGTCCGCTGCCTTACCGCTTGGCGACGCCCCAGCCCGGAGGTCGCGCGGTGATAGGCCGGATCGGCGCGGCGGAACAAGCCCCGTGCAGGGCGCGGGCCGCCACACCGGTGCGGATCGCTCAGGCGCGGCCGATCAGCGGGCGGCGCAGCCGACGGCTCGGACGGTCGAGCACCAGGTGCGCCGCGGCGAGCAGCAGCAGGGCCGTGTCGCGCCGCCCTTCATCGGAGGCGGAACGCGCCAGCCGCAAGAGCTTGTCGGACAGCATCAGCGGGCTCGGGCCGGCGGGCGGAGCGGTCTTCACCAGGGCAGGCATGGTCACCTCCTCATCGGCAGTCCCATCACGCGGGAGCATGAGCGGGATGCGTAACCAAACGGTGAACGCGACCATATGCTTCCCGGTTGCCACCGGATGTGAGGACGCTCACGCAGCGACCGCCCAGCCCTCGGCCGAGACACGGTCACGCCCCGCCGCCTTGGCCGCGTAGAGCGCGCGATCGGCCGCGGCGAGCAGCACGCGCGGCTCCGCCGGTCCGAGCGGCACCATCGAGGCCGCGCCGATGCTGGCCGTGACGAAGCCGAGCGGCGAGCCCTCGTGCAGCAGCATCATGTCGTGCAGCGCGGCGCGGATCCGTTCGCCGACCGCGACCGCGCCGGGCAGGTCGGCGTCAGGCAGCAGCACGGCGAATTCCTCGCCGCCGAGGCGGGCGGCAAGGTCGTAGGGGCGCAGGGGCAGCCCGATCAGGCACTTTGCGAGGCGCGTCAGGCAGGCATCGCCCTCGAGATGGCCGTAGAGGTCGTTGAACTGCTTGAAGTGGTCGAGGTCGATGATCAGAAGCCCTACCGGCATGGCCTCGCGCAGCCCGCGCTTCCAGGCCGCGTCCAGCGCGGCATCGAAGGCGCGGCGGTTGGCGAGGCCGGTCAGGGAGTCGCGCTCGGCCAAGTCAATCAGCAGGCGGTTGGCAGCTTCGAGTTCGCAGTTCGTCACCTCGAGCGCCGTCTGCCGACGGCTGATCTCCGTCGTCATGCGCATGAACGCCTGCTTCAGGATCTCGAACTCGCCGTACCAGGGGACCGTCGGCAACGGCCGCGGCGATACCCCGGCCGCCACGGCCCCGGCGGCATCGGCCAGGGCGAGCACGGGACGGCCGATCATGCGGCGCGCCACCGCCATCGCCGCGGCGATGCCGAAGGCCGCGGTCAGCACCGTCAGGATCAGCGTGACCGCCATCTGCCGGTCGAGCGGACGGAGCACCGCCGCACCGTCGATCCCGACCGCGAGCGCGAGCCCCACCGAGAGCATGTGTGCGAAACCGACGATGCCGTCCCGGCCCTCCGGGCCCGGAAGCTCGGCCCAGCCCAGCGGAGCCGACAGCACGGTGTCGACAAGCCGCCGCGACCTCTCCTCGGCATGGCCGGGCGGCTGCGGATACTCGGCAACGACAAGGCCGTTGTCGCTGACGAGCACCGCGAAACGGGCATGCTCCGAGCCGGCTTCACTGCCCGCGACCTGGCGCACCATCCAGTCGAGATCGAGCACGGCGGTAATCAGGGCTGGCTTGTCCGGCGCCCTGCCGTCCTCGTCTGGAATCGCCAACGCCACCGGCAGCACGACCTCGGCCGTGAGGCGCGAAACGACCGGGCTACCAAGCACGACCTCGCCGGTCGCAAGCGCGCGCCGCACGTAGGCACGATCGGCCAACGAGATCCCCGGGGCGAGACCCGCGCTGGTGCATCGTACAAGCCCGTCGCCACCCACCACGGCGACGCGCCGGATGAAGGGATGGGACTCGGCCATCCGGGCAGCGCCCGCCACGCACTCGGCCGGTGGCGCCGACCAGCGAGAAGCGTCGGCGGCACCGGCGCGCATCGCCAGCTTCACCGAGTCGAGGAGCTCCTCGAACAGCCTGACCGAGGCCATCGCCGCCTGCTGCTGGCGTTCGCCCACCGCGCGCAGGTTCTCGGCGCGCGCCACGATCGCCAGATGCGTCATCAGCAGCAGCGCAGGCGCGACCGCCACCAGCACCAACAGCAGGACAAGCCGACCGATGCCGCTGCGAAGGAAATGTTCCGCCATTGGAACTACAGCCTTTGCGCAGGTCACGCCGGGACGTGGCGCGGAGCGAATCATCAGTGACAAAAATGAACAACACGAAAACACCGCAGGTTGTCGATGCAGCTCGACGCGCGCCGGCATCTCCAGGGCCGTCCGCGTCACACGCGGCGATCCGGCGCCGCCGGCGGAGGAGACGACCATGACACCGATCCGCCTTGCGGCGGCAGGGCTTGTCCTGCTGTCCGCCCCGGCCCTCGGGCAGCAGCCGGTCCTCGCCTTGGCCCAGGGCCGCCCAGACGGCATGGCGCAGAGCACGCTCGCACCCCACCCGCCGCGCGTGACGGTCACCGCGCCGGGCGATGTGCCGATGAACCGCTGGCGCCTGCCGCAGGGGTTCCGCGTCGAGCTCGGGGCGCACGGCATGCCCGGCGCACGCATGATGGCCCTCGGCGACCAGGGCGGGTGTTCGTCGGCATCCGCGTGATCGGCCGCGTCTATGCCGTCACCGACCAGTGCAGGCAGCGCAGCCACCGCATCCTGGCCGGGGGGTTGACGCAGCCGAACGGCATCGCCCGCGAGGACGGCGCGCTCCGCTCACGGTGATGGCGATCAACCAGGCACTGCGACGGGACGGGATCGAAGGACGGCTCGCCAACCCCGGCACGGCCACGGAGCCGACCGCGGCGTTCAATACGTCGCCCGACCAGCATCACGGCTGGACGTTCACCGCCTTCGGGCCGGACGGGCGCATCTTGGCGAGCACCGGCGTGCCCTGCGACATCCGCGCCGTGCCCGGTCGGGGGCCGCGGCGCTCGCCGCGGCCCTTTTCTGCGCGCCCCTCGCTGCCGCGCCCGAACAGGCCGAGCTCGGCGCCGCCTGCCACGGCGCGCGCGGCATCTCCGAGATGGCGGAGGTGCCCTCGCTCGCCGGCCAGCCGGAAACGTTCCTGACCTTGCAGATGATCCTGTTCCGCGGACGCATCCGCCGCTTCGAGCCGATGAACGCGGCGATGCGCGGGATCCGCGATGCCGAGGCGGAAGCACTCGCGCGCTTCGCTGCCGCGCCGCCGCCGCCCGCACCCGAGGGAGCCCGGGATGCGCAGCGTGCCGTGCGCGGCCGCGCGCTCTCGGCCGGGCATCGCTGCGGCGTCTGCCACCTCGCCGACCATGCCGGGCAGAACCAGGTGCCGCGGCTCTCGGGCCAGCGCGAGGACCATCTGCTGCACAGCATGCGCGATTACCGGGCCGGCGCCCGCCAGGGCACCGACGTCTCGATGCAGGCGGTGCCGTACGGGCTCAGCGAGCGCGACCTCGCGGATCTGGCGCACTGTCCCGCGACGGTGCCGGTAGGGCGCTGAGTGCCAGCCGTTCGAACTCCGGCACGCTCAGCGTCTCGGCGCGGCGCGCGGGATCGATCCCCGCCGCCGCCAGCAGCGCATCCGCCTCGCCGAGCGGCTTCAGCGCGCTCCTCAGCATCTTGCGCCGCTGCCCGAACGCCGCTGCGGTGACGCGCTCCATCGCGGCGAACAGGGCACGCGGCGGCTGGTCCGCGCGGGGAACGAGATGCACGACCGCCGAGGCGACCTTGGGCGGCGGGGTGAAGGCGGCGGCCGGCAGGCGCAGCACGATGCGCGCCTCGGCGATCCACTGCGCCAGCACCGAGAGCCGCCCGTACGCCTCGCTGCCCGGCGCGGCGACGATCCGCTCCGCGACCTCCTGCTGGAACATCAGGGTCAGGCTCTCGAACGCCCCCGCCTCTGCGAGCCAGCCCACCAGCAGCGGTGTGCCGATGTTGTAGGGCAGGTTCGCCACCACCTTGCGCGGCGGCGGCGTGAGCGCCGCGGGATCGACCGCAAGCGCATCCGCCTCGATCACGCGCAGCCGGTCCGGATAGGCGGCGACCAGGTCGGCAAGTGCCCCGACACAGCGCGGATCGCGCTCGATCGCGGTCACCGTCGCGGCGTCGGAGGCGAGCAGCGCGCGCGTGAGCCCGCCCGGCCCGGGGCCGATCTCGATCGCGTGCCGCCCCGCCATCTCTCCGGCGGCGCGCACGATCCGCGCCGTCAGGTTCAGATCGAGCAGGAAATGCTGGCCGAGCGACCGGCGCGCATCGAGGCCGAAACGCGCGATCACCTCGCGCAGCGGCGGCAGGTCGGTCACGCCGCCCGCGCGCGCTCCCGCCGCGCCGCCATCGCGGCCGCGAGCTCGA
>CALKJX010000010.1 GCA_937995555.1 uncultured Elioraea sp. | reverse complement strand
GCACGCCCGGCCATCGCCGCCCCGCCGCCTGCGGCGTCCCCGGCCCCGCGCCCGGCCCCGCCGCCCCGGGCGCCGGTGGCGCGCACCGCGCCCGCGCCTGCCGCCACCGGTGCCGTGCCGATGGCGCCGCTCTGGCAGGGCGGCGGCGGCGCGCCGGTGCCCGAGGCGGGGTTCCTCGGCTTCGATGCCGGCCGGCCCGAGGGCGCCCGGCCGCCCGCACGTCCGCGCGGCTGACCGACGCGCCGCGCGGCGGCCGGAATGCCCAGAAAAAAAGACAGATCAAAGGCTGCTGACGCATCCGCCCGGAGTGTGTAGCATCCGTGAAGGCTCACGCATGCGGTTCGCCGGCAAGGGACGGAACGTCCCTGTCCGCGGCCCAATGGGAGGTTTCTTGGGACGATGAACGAACAGGAACTCTGGCGCCTGATGCGCCGCGTGCGCGACGGGAAGATGTCGCGCCGCGCCTTCGCCCGCCGCATGGCGGCATTCGGCATCACCGCGCCCATGGCGACGCAGCTGCTGACCTTCGCCGGCGTCAGTCCGGCTTCGGCGCAGAGTGTGCCCGCCTATCGGCCGACCCGCCGCGGCGGTGGCGGTCACCTGAAGATCCTCTATTGGCAGGCCGCGACGCTGCTCAATCCGCATTTCGCGGTCGGCACCACCAACCAGGACGCGAGCCGCGTGTTCCATGAGCCGCTCGCCGGCTGGGCGGCGGACGGCACGCTGGTGCCGATCCTGGCGGCCGAGGTTCCGTCGATCGAGAACAAGGGCGTGGCCGAGGATGGACGGTCAGTCACCTGGAAGCTGAAGCGCAACGTGAAGTGGCACGACGGCGAGCAGTTCTCGGCCGACGACGTGCTGTTCAACTACGAGTACGCGAAGAACCCGCAGATCGCCGGCACCACCTCGGGCAGCTACCGCGACGTCAACGTCGTCAAGGTGGACGACTTCACGGTGCGCGTCGAGTTCGCCAGGCCGACCCCGTTCTGGGCCGACGCGTTCGTTGGCGCGGTCGGGCTGATGATCCCGAAGCACCTCTACAAGGACTATGCCGGGGCGAACGCGCGCGAGGCGCCGGCCAACCTGCGCCCGGTCGGCACGGGCGCCTACAAGTTCACGAGCTTCGCGCCGGGCGACCTGCTGCGGGGTGAGGCCTTCGCCGACTACCACACCGAGAACCGCCCCTATTTCGACACCATGGAGATCAAGGGCGGCGGTGATGCGGTCTCGGCCGCGCGCGCGGTGCTGCAGACCGGCGACTACGACTACGCCTGGAACCTGCAGGTCGAGGACCAGACCCTGCAGCGGCTCGAGGCGGCCGGCCGGGGGCGTGTGAACATCGTCGAGGGCGGATCGGTCGAGTTCATCCAGCTCAACGCCACCGACCCGAACCGCGAAGTGGATGGCGAACGCTCGCACATCTCCACCCAGCACCCGGCCTTCCGCGACCCGGCGGTGCGCCGGGCGATGGCGCTGCTGGTGGACCGCCAGTCGATCCAGAACTTCATCTATGGCCGCACCGGCCCGGCGACGCCGAACTTCCTGAACGCGCCGCCGCGCTTCCGGTCGCCGAACATGACGATGGAGTTCAGCGTCGAGCGGGCGAACCAGATCCTCGATCAGGCCGGCTGGGCGCGCGGGTCCGACGGCATCCGCGCCAAGGACGGCGTGCGGCTGAAGTTCCTCTACCAGACCTCGATCAACGCGCCGCGCCAGCGCACGCAGCAGATCATCCAGCAGGCGGCGCGCCGCGCGGGGATCGAGATCGAGCTGAAGTCGGTGGTCGCCTCGGTGTTCTTCTCCTCGGATGTCGGCAATCCCGACACCTACGGGAAGTTCTACGCCGACATGCAGATGTACACGACGACCATGCCGCAGGCCGATCCTCAGCGTTTCATGAACCAGTACACCTCGTGGGAGGTCTCGCAGAAGGCGAACTCCTGGCAGGGCCGCAACATCGTCCGCTGGCGCAACGACGAGTACGACCGCGCCTATCGCGCGGCGGAGGGCGAGCTCGATCCGGTGAAGCGGGCGGCGCTGTTCATCCGCATGAACGACCTGATCGTCGGCTCGAACCACGTCATCCCGATCGTGCAGCGGCCGCTGGTCAGCGCCAGCCTGAACAACCTCCGGCCGGTGCTGAGCGGCTGGGACACCACGATGTGGCTGCTGCGCGACTGGTACCGCGAGACCTGATGCGGCCTGTGGCCGGCGCGTGACGCAGTACGTCATCCGTCGCCTGCTGATCGCGATCCCGAGCCTGCTCGGGATCAGCGTGATCCTCTTCACGGTGCTGGCGCTTGCGCCGGGCGATCCGTTCGAGGAACTGGCGACCAACCCCGCCATCCCGCCCGAGGTGCGCCTGCAATTGCGGGCGAGCCTCGGGCTCGATGACCCGATCCATGTGCGCTACATCGCGTGGCTGACCTCGATGCTGCGCGGCGAATGGGGATATTCGTTCGTCAGCCGGATCGATGTCGACCGGCTGATCCTCCAGCGCCTGCCGACCACGCTGATCGTCATCGGCACCTCGCAGGTGGTCGCGCTGCTGATCGCCCTGCCGGTGGGCGTGCTGGCGGCCACGCGGCCCTATTCGCTGTTCGACAAGATCGCCAATACCCTCGCCTTCATCGGCTTCTCGCTGCCCACCTTCTTCACCGGACTGCTGTTCATCCTGTTCTTCTCGATCTACCTCGACTGGCTGCCGTTCGTGTACCGCACGCAGATCGAGGCGACCGGCTGGCGCTGGTTCTGGGAGCAGGTGAAGCAGACGATCATGCCGGTGATGGTGCTCGGGCTGTTCCAGGGTGCGGCCTGGACCCGCTTCGTCCGCTCCGCCGTGCTCGATGTGATCCGGCTCGACTACGTCACCACCGCGCGCTCCAAGGGCCTGCCCGAGCGCACCGTGATCACCAAGCACGTGGTGCGCAACGCGCTGATCCCGGTGGTGACGCTGGTCGCGTTGCAGATGCCGGTGGTGTTCGGCGGCGCGATCGTCACCGAGCAGATCTTCCGTGTGCCCGGCATCGGCTCGCTGCTGATCACCGCGATCCTGTCCAACGACACGCCGGTGATCATGGCGGTCACCTTCGTGTTCGCCTGCCTCGTCGTGTTCTTCAACCTGCTTGCCGACGTGATCTATGGCTGGCTCGACCCTCGCATCAGCTACCGCTAGCGCGGCGGCCCCGGCGGGCGCGGTGCCGCGCAAGCGCGTCTCGCCCTGGGGCGAGGCGTGGCGACGCTTCCGCAAGCACCGGCTGGCTGTCGCCAGCGGCGTCGTGCTTTCGCTGATCATCCTCGCCGTGCTGCTCGGCCCGCTCGTCTGGCGCGTACCGATCGACGAGATCGATTTCAGCGTCCGGCTCGAAGGCCCGTCCTGGGCCCACCCGCTCGGCACCGACGATCTCGGCCAGGACCTGCTCGCGCGCCTGCTCTACGGCGGGCGGATCTCGCTCGCGGTGGGCTTCGCGGCGATGCTGGTCGCGGTGCTGCTCGGCACATTGGTCGGCTCGGTCGCCGGCATCGCCTCGGGGCGGGTCGATGCCTTCCTGATGTGGCTGACGGACCTGTTCCTCTCGCTGCCCGAACTGCCGCTGCTGCTGCTGGTGATCTACCTGTTCCGCGACACGCTGCGCGGCCTGGTGGGCGCCGAGCTCGGGGTGTTCATCCTGATCGTCTCGGTGATCGGCGGGTTCCGCTGGATGCCGGTCGCGCGTCTGGTGCGCGCGCAGTTCTTCTCGCTCCGCGAGAAGGAGTTCGTCGAGGCCGCGCGCGCCCTCGGCGCCTCCACGCCGCGGCTCGTGGTGCGCCACATCCTGCCGAATGCGCTCGGCCCGGTGATCGTCGCCGCCACGATCGACATCGCCGCCGCGATCATCGCCGAATCGACGCTCTCCTTCCTCGGCCTCGGCTTCCCGCCGGACATCCCCACCTGGGGCCGGCTGCTGTTCGACGCCAAGGACAATCTCGACTTCGCGCCGCACTGGGCGCTGTTCCCGGGGCTCGCGATCTTCCTCACCGTGCTGACCATCAACTTCGTCGGCGACGGGCTGCGCGACGCGCTCGATCCGCGGAGAGTCGTGTGAAGCACACGAACGGCGGCGGCTCGCGGCTGCTCGAGATCGACGGGCTGAAGGTGCATTTCCGCACCGACGACGGCTGGGTGCGCGCGGTCGATGGCGTCGATATCGGCATCGGCCGAGGCGAGACCGTGTGCGTGGTCGGCGAATCGGGTTGCGGCAAGACCGTCACCGCGATGACGGTGATGAAACTGATCGCCATGCCGCCCGGCAGGATCGTCGCCGGGCAGATCCGCTGGCAGGGGCGCGATCTCGTCCCGCTCGATGCCGAAGCGATGCGCGCGATCCGGGCGAAGGAGATCGGCATCGTCTTCCAGGAGCCGATGACCTCGCTCAACCCGGTCTATACGGTGGGCGAACAGATCGCCGAGAGCCTGCGCCTGCACGAGGGCCTGTCCAAGCGCGCGGCGATCGAGCGCGCGGTCGAGATGCTGAAGCTCGTGCACATCCCGAACCCGCAGCGGCGCGTGCACGACTATCCGCACCAGTTCTCGGGCGGCATGCGCCAGCGCGTGATGATCGCGATGGCGCTCGCCTGCGGGCCGAAGCTGCTGATCGCCGACGAGCCGACCACCGCGCTCGACGTCACCATCCAGGCGCAGATCCTCGACCTGCTGAACGAGATGAAGGACCGGCTGGGCATGGCGGTGATGCTGATCACCCACGCCATGGGGGTGGTGGCGGAGACCGCGCAGCGCGTCGTCGTCATGTACGCCGGCAAGGTGGTGGAGGAGGCGCCGGTGGTGGAGCTGTTCGGCAATCCGCGCCACCCCTACACCCAGGGGCTGATCCGCTCGATCCCCCGCCTCGACCTCGCGGCGGTGAAGAAGGAGCGGCTGGAGGCGATCCCGGGCACGGTGCCCTCGCTCCTCCATCCGCCGCCCGGCTGCCGCTTCGCCGCGCGCTGCCGCTACGCCATGCCGCAATGCACCGAGGCCGAGCCGCCGCTGCGCGAGGCCGCTCCCGGCCACAAAGTGGCGTGCGTGCTGTGAGCCTGCCCGCCTCCGCGTCCCCGCCCGGCCCGCTGCTGCGGGTCAAGGACCTGGTCAAGCGCTTCCCGGTCAAGGGCGGCATCCTGCGCCGCACGATCGACGAGGTGCACGCAGTCTCGGGCGTGACCTTCGACCTCGCCGCCGGCGAGACGCTGGGCGTGGTCGGCGAATCGGGCTGCGGCAAGTCCACCACCGGGCGCTGCGTCCTGCGCCTGATCGAACCGACCTCGGGCGAGGTGTGGTTCGAGGGGAGGGACGTCACGGCGATGGACCGCAAGGCGCTCGGCGCGCTCCGGCGCGACATGCAGATCATCTTCCAGGACCCGTTCGCCTCGCTCAATCCGCGCATGACCGTGGGCGCGATCATCGGCGAGGCGCTGGTGATCCATCAGCTCGCGCGCGGCCGCGAGATCGAGGACCGGGTCGCCGCGCTGCTGGAGACCGTGGGCCTGAACGCCGATCACATGCGCCGCTTCCCGCACGAGTTCTCGGGCGGGCAGCGCCAGCGCATCGGCATCGCGCGCGCGCTTGCGGTCTCGCCCAAGCTCGTCGTCTGCGACGAGCCGGTCTCCGCGCTCGACGTCTCGATCCAGGCGCAGGTGGTGAACCTGCTGGAGGACCTCCAGGAGAAGTTCGGGCTCACCTACCTGTTCATCGCCCACGACCTCTCGGTGGTGGAGCACATCAGCGACCGGGTGGCGGTGATGTATCTCGGGCGGATCGTCGAGCTCGCCTCCTCGCGCGAGCTCTACACCACGCCGCTGCATCCCTACACCGAGGCGCTGCTGTCGGCAGTGCCGATCCCGGATCCGACGCTCAAGCGCACGCGCATCCGCCTCCAGGGCGACGTGCCGAGCCCGCTCAACCCGCCCTCGGGCTGCCACTTCCACACGCGCTGCCCGATCGCGAAGCGGGATGTCTGCGCCGCCGAGGCGCCCGAACTCCGCGAGGCGCGGCCAGGCCACTGGGTCTCGTGCCACCTGCGCGGCTGAGCCGCGTGGCGCGGCGGATCAGAGCAGGAAGAGCGCGAGCAGTATCAGCAGCAGCACGATCCCGGCGATCGACCACACCGTGAAGGTGACGAACCTGCCGTAGACGCGCTGGCGCGACTTAACGAACTCGTCGA
Source organism: uncultured Elioraea sp. (assembly GCA_937995555.1). Classification (GTDB taxonomy): domain Bacteria; phylum Pseudomonadota; class Alphaproteobacteria; order Acetobacterales; family Acetobacteraceae; genus Elioraea. The sequence goes on along the minus strand of CALKJX010000010.1, from coordinate 3,355 downwards.
GTTTCGGATCGTCCGCCATCACCGCCCCGCCGTGCTGCGCCATCGTCGCCCCTCGCTGTCGTCTCCGCCTTCTAGTCGCAGCCCGGCGCGCCCGGCAAGGGGTTGAACAGCACGGCGTCGGCAGGCGCGGGCGGGGCGTCACCGCGGAGGAAGGCGGCCAGCGCCGCCGGATACAGGACGTGCTCGGCGGCGAGCACGCGCGCGGCGAGCGCCTCGGCATCGTCCCCCGGCAGCACCGGCACCGCAGCCTGGGCGAGGATCGGGCCCTCGTCGGTGCCCTCGGTGACGAGGTGCACCGTGCAGCCATGCAGCATCACCCCGGCGGCGAGCGCGCGCTCGTGCGTGTTTAGGCCCGGAAAGGCGGGCAGCAGGCTCGGGTGGATGTTCAGCATCCGCCCCCGCCACAGCCCGACCAGATAGGGTGTGAGCACGCGCATGTACCCGGCGAGGCAGACGACCTCCGCCCCCGCGCCGTGCAGCGCCGCCTGCACCGCCGCCTCGTGCGCCGCCCGGTCGCGGCCGAAGCGGCGGTGCTCGACCAGCGCGGTCGGCACGCCGGCGCCCTCCGCCGCCGCGAGTCCCGGCGCGCCGGCAACGTTCGACAGCACCAGCACGATCTCGGCCGGATAGCCGGGATCGGCGGCGGCGGCGAGCAGCGCGCGCAGGTTGCTGCCGCGGCCCGAGATCAGCACCGCGACGCGGCGCTTCATCCCGGCCAGCCCTCGGGCAGTGCGATGGTCACGCGCGCCGCGCCCTGAGCCGCGCGCAGCACGCCGATCCGGTGCACGGTCTCGCCGGCCCCGCGCAGCATCGCCTCGGCCTCGTCCGCCCTTCCGGCCGCCACCACCGCCACCATGCCGATGCCGCAGTTGAACACCCGCAGCATCTCCTCCGGCGCGACGCCGCCCTGGCGCGCGAGCCAAGCGAACACCGGCGGCACGGGCCAGGACGACGCGTCGAGTGCTGCCTCGATGCCCGCGGGCAGTATCCGCGGCAGGTTGCCCGGCAGGCCGCCGCCGGTGATGTGCGCCGCCGCCTTGAGCAGCCCCGCGCGGTTGAGCGCGAGCAGGCTCGCCACGTAGATCCGCGTCGGCGCAAGCAGCGCCGCGCCGAGCGTGATGCCGGCCTGCCAGGGGCAGGGCGCCTGCCAGCGCGCGGCGTCGCCACCGGCGATCCGGCGCACCAGCGAGAACCCGTTCGAATGCACGCCCGAGGAGGCGAGGCCCAGCAGCACGTCGCCGGCGCCGACATCGCCGCGCGGCAACAGCCGCCCGCGCTCGGCGGCGCCGACCGCGAAGCCCGCGAGATCGTAGTCGCCGCCGCGATACATGCCCGGCATCTCGGCCGTCTCGCCGCCGATCAGCGCGCAGCCGGCGATCCGGCAGCCCTCGGCGATGCCGGCGATCACATGCGCCGCCTCGTCCACCTCCAGCCTGCCGGTGGCGAAGTAGTCGAGGAAGAACAGCGGCTCCGCGCCCTGCACCACGACGTCGTTCACGCACATCGCGACGAGGTCGATGCCGACCGTCTCGTGGTGTCCGGTCTCGATCGCGATGCGCAGCTTGGTGCCAACCCCGTCGGTGCTCGCGACCAGCACCGGATCGGTGTAGCCGGAGGCGCGCAGATCGAACAGCGCGCCGAAGCCGCCGATGCCGCCGATGACGCCGGCCCGTGCGGTGGCGCGGGCGAGCGTCTTGATCCGCTCGACCAGCGCGTCGCCGGCGTCGATGTCCACCCCGGCGTCGCGATAGCTCAGGCTTGGTATGGCGGCCTCCGATCGGCTAAGGGAACCCCTGCCGCGTGCCCGTGCCGGGACCGCGCGGCAGCACGTCTGGGGGGAGAGGTGGCGAGAATAGACCGCCTGCGGCGGGGTGCGGCAATCGGGCTTTTCGCGGCCCTGCTCGGCGTGCTCCTGCGTGGCCGGCCGGCGGCGGCGCAGGGCGGCTTCGTCATCCGCGACATCCCCGTCGAGGCCAGCGGGCCGAGCCCGATGGCCGCGCGCGAGATCGCCCATCGCGAGGGCTTCCGCCTCGCCTGGCGGCGCCTGCTCGAGGCCGAGGCGCCGGACCAGGTGGCACGGCTCGCGGACCTGCCCGACAGCGAGCTCGACCGCTTGGTCGAGAGCTTCGAGATCGACCGCGAGCACGTCACGACCACGCGCTACAGCGCGGCGATGACCGTGATCTTCCGGCCTGTCCAGGTGCGCGCGCTGCTGGCGCGCGGCGGCGCGGGGCCGGCGCAGATCGAGGCGGTCGCGGTGTTCGCCTCGCTCGCCGACTGGATCGAGATCCGCCGCCGTCTCGCCGCCAGTCCCGCCGTATCGGCCGTCGAGCTGCGCGGACTTTCCGCCAATGCCGCAAGGCTCGGCCTGACGCTGACCGCGGGCCCCGAGCGCGCGGTCGCCTCGCTCGCCGCCGCCGGCCTCGTGCTCGCGCGCGAGCCGGAGGGCTGGCGCCTCTCGCGCCGCGCGGACTGACATGCAGACGGCCCCGCCCGGTCCGGACGATCGGGACGCGATGATCACCCTGCCCAATCTCATCACCCTCGCACGCCTGTTCGCCGTGCCGCTGGCGGTCTGGCTGATCCTCCAGCGCGAGATGGATCTGGCGTTCTGGCTGTTCGTCGCCGCCGGCATCTCCGATGCGGTCGACGGCTTCATCGCCAAGCGCTTCGATGCGCGCAGCCAGGTCGGCGCCGTGCTCGACCCGGTCGCCGACAAGGCCTTGCTGGTCAGCGTCTATGTCACCCTCGGCGCCACCGGGTTCCTGCCCTCCTGGCTCGTCATCCTGGTGGTGTTCCGCGACGTGCTGATCGTCGGCGGCGTGCTGACGCTCTATGTTCTCGGCCAGGAGCCGGCGATCCGGCCGCTGTTCGTCAGCAAGGCGAATACCGCGATGCAGATCCTGCTCGCCGCCGCGGTGCTGCTGAACGCCGCCTATGGCGTGCCGGCGGCGGGCGTCGTCGCCGTGCTGCTGTGGATCACCGCGGCGACGACCTTCGCCTCGGGCGCGGCCTATGTCGCGCGCTGGGTGCGGGGCGGCGGGGCGAGCGGATGAGCGAGGCCGCACCCGCCGCGAACGGCAACGGCCGGCGCCAGCGGCTGTTCCTGATCCTGGGCGCGCTCGCTGGCTTCGCGCTCGCGCTCCATCTGTTCGCCTCGATCCTGCTGCCCTTCGTGCTCGGCGCGCTGATCGCCTATCTGCTCGATCCGCTGGCCGACCGGCTGGAGGCGGTCGGCGTGCCGCGCAGCCTCGCCGCCGTGCTGCTGGTGGTGGCGATGCTAGCGCTGATCGTCGCCTTCTTCCTGCTGCTCTACCCGCTGATCCTCGCCCAGTTGACGATCCTGATCTCGCTC
>CALKJX010000009.1 GCA_937995555.1 uncultured Elioraea sp. | reverse complement strand
GTTCGTGCACCTGACGCTCGTGCCCTTCATTCCCTCCGCCGGCGAGCTGAAGACCAAGCCCACCCAGCACAGCGTCAAGGAGCTGCTGAGTGTGGGCATCCAGCCGCAGATCCTGCTCTGCCGCTGCGACCGGCCGATCCCCGAGGGCGAGCGGCGCAAGATCGCCCTCTTCTGCAACGTCCGTCAGGAGGCGGTGATCCCGGCGCTGGACGTGGACACGATCTACGCCGTGCCGATCGCCTATCACCGCGAGGGGCTGGATCGCGAGGTGCTGCGCCATTTCGGCCTGCCGCACGAGGAGGCGCCCGACCTCTCCGCCTGGCAGCGCATCGTCGATACGGTGCGCGCGCCCGAGGGCGAGGTGACGATCGCGGTGGTCGGCAAGTACACGAACCTGCTCGACAGCTACAAATCGCTCGCCGAGGCGCTGACGCATGGCGGCATCGCCAACGGCGTGCGCGTCAAGCTCGACTGGGTGGACAGCCAGATCTTCGAGACACCCGGCGCGATCCACCGGCTGGAGGGGGTGCACGGCATCCTCGTCCCCGGCGGGTTCGGCGAGCGCGGCACGCCCGGCAAGATCGAGGCGGTGCGCTTCGCGCGCGAACGCCGCGTGCCGTTCTTCGGCATCTGCTTCGGCATGCAGATGGCGGTGATCGAGGCGATGCGGAACCTCGCCGGGATCGAGGGCGCGTCCTCGACCGAGTTCGGCCCCTGCGAGCATCCCGTGGTCGGCCTGCTGACCGAGTGGACCCGCGGCAACGAGGTCGAGCGGCGCGACGAGGGCGGCGATCTCGGCGGCACGATGCGGCTCGGCGCCTATCCGTGCGTGCTGCAGCCCGGCTCGCTGGTGCGCTCGATCTACGATGCGGCGCGGATCAGCGAGCGCCACCGCCACCGCTACGAGGTGAACATCCGCTACAAGCCGATGCTGGAGGAGAACGGCCTGCTGTTCTCCGGCATGAGCCCCGACGGCCAGCTTCCCGAGATCGTCGAGCTGCCCGGCCATCCCTGGTTCATCGGCGTGCAGTTCCATCCCGAGCTGAAGAGCCGGCCCTTGAGTCCGCATCCGCTGTTCGCCTCGTTCATCGAGGCGGCGGTGAAGCAGGCGCGGCTGGTGTGAGCGCGCGCATCGTCCGTGTCGGCGGGCTTGAGCTAGCCAACGATCGCCCGCTCGTGCTGATCGCGGGGCCATGCCAGATCGAGAGCCGCGACCACGCGCTGGAGGTCGCCTCCGCACTCGCGGAGATGGCGCGCGCCGCCGGCATCGGGCTGATCTTCAAGGCCTCCTACGACAAGGCGAACCGCACGAGTGTGTCGGGCGCGCGCGGGGTCGGCATGGCGAAGGGGCTCGCGATCCTGGCCGAGATCCGCGCGACGCTCGGCGTGCCGGTGCTGACGGATGTGCACGCCGAGGACCAGGTGGCACCGGCGGCCGAAGCGGTGGACGTGCTCCAGATCCCGGCCTTCCTCTGCCGCCAGACCGACCTGCTGCTTGCGGCGGGCCGCACCGGCCGCGTGGTGAACGTCAAGAAGGGCCAGTTCCTCGCGCCGTGGGACATGGCGAACGTCGCCGCCAAGATCGCCTCCACGGGCAACGAGAACATCCTGCTGACGGAACGCGGGGCGAGCTTCGGCTACAACACGCTGGTCGCCGACATGCGCTCGCTGCCGATCATGGCCGAGACCGGCTATCCGGTGGTGATGGACGCGACCCATGCGGTGCAGGCGCCGGGCGGGCAGGGGAGCGCCTCGGGCGGCGATCGTCGTTTCGCGCCCGTGCTGGCGCGCGCGGCCGTGGCGGTCGGCGTCGCGGCGGTGTTCATCGAGACGCATCCCGATCCCGACCGTGCGCCCTCGGACGGGCCGAACATGCTCCCGCTCGCCGCGATGCCGGCGCTGATCGCGCGGCTGATGGCGTTCGACCGTTTGGCGAAGGGGGAAGCGTCCGGCTGCTGACGGCGCCGGATCGCGTCGCGTTGCGGCGTCTGCGCGCCCGCGCGCTCGCCGGGGATCCGGCGAGCTTCGGCCGCACGGCGGCGGCGGAGCAGGCGGGGATCGAGCGGTTGCCGATGAAGGGCTCGCTGGAGACGCCCCTCCCGGCGACCTTCCTGCTCGGCGCCGAGCGCGGCGGCCTTGCCGACGGCTCGGCTTCGAGACCCATGGCCGCGAGCCTCCGGGCGATCGCCGGCAGGGGCGTCACTGGACGCTGCTGTTGATGCGGCGGGAGCGGTCGTTGCCGCCGTCCTGAGCGGTCACCCCGCGCGCAGCGTGCCGATCACGGCCTCGCGCTCGAACAGGTGCAGCAGCAGCCGCACCGCCGCCCCGCGCGGCGAGGCGAGCCCGGGGTCGCGCTCCAGCAGCAGCGCCGCGTCGTCGCGCGCGAGCGCGATCAGGTCCTTGTGCGCGGGCAGGTCGGCAAGCCGGAACTGCGGCGGGCCGGACTGGCGCGTGCCCAGCGCCTCGCCGCCGCCGCGCAGGTCGAGATCGGCCTCGGCGATCACGAACCCGTCGGCGGTGGCGCAGAGCGTCTCGATGCGCTTGCGCGCCGTTTCGGTCAGCGATTCGTCGTAGAGCAGCAGCGCGTAGGAGGCCTCGGTGCCGCGCCCGACCCGGCCGCGCAGCTGATGGAGCTGCGCCAGCCCGAAACGCTCGGCGTGCTCGATCACGATCACCGACGCCTCGGGCACATCGACGCCGACCTCGATCACCGTGGTCGCCACCAGGATCGCCGTCTGGCCCGAGGCGAAGTCCGCCATCGCCGCGTCCTTGGCCGGGCCCTTCATCCGCCCGTGCACGAGCCCGACCTTGCCGGGGAAGTGGCGCGCGAGATCGGCGTAGCGCGCCTCGGCCGCGGCGCGATCGGTCTCCTCGCTCTCGGAGACGAGCGGACAGACCCAGTAGGCACGCGCGCCGGCGGCGATGCGCCGCCCGACCGCCTCCACCACCTCGGCGATCTTGCCGGCGGGCTTGGCGAGCGTGGTGACAGGGCGGCGGCCAGGCGGCCGGCCCGTCAGCCGCGAGACGTCCATGTCGCCCCAGGCGGTCAGCAGCAGCGTGCGCGGGATCGGTGTCGCGGTCATCACCAGCACATCGACGTCGCCGCCCTTGGCGCCGAGCAGCAGGCGCTGGTGCACGCCGAAGCGGTGCTGCTCGTCGATCACGGCCAGTGCCAGGTCGCGGAACGCGACCGATTCCTGGAACAGCGCATGCGTGCCGATCGCGATCGCGGCCGAGCCGTCGGCGAGGGCGGCCAGCGCCGCCTCGCGCGCGCGCCCCTTCTCGCGGCCGGTGAGCAGCACCGTGCGCACGCCGGCGGCCTCGCAGAGCCGCGCGATCGTCGCGTGGTGCTGGCGTGCGAGGATCTCGGTCGGCGCCATCAGCGCCGCCTGCGCGCCGGCCTCGACCGCGCGCAGCATGGCAAGCGACGCGACGATGGTCTTGCCCGCGCCGACATCGCCTTGCAGCAGGCGCAGCATCCGCGTCGGCGCGGCGAGATCGGCGTCGATCTCGGCAAGCGCGCTTCGCTGCGCCGGCGTCAGCGCATGGCCGAACGCCGCGAGCGCGGCCGCGCGCAGCCGCCCGTCGCCCGTCAGCGTCCGGCCGCGCACGGTGCGGAATCGCCGGCGCGACAGCGCCAGCGCCACCTGCTGCGCGAGCAGCTCGTCGTAGGCGAGGCGGGTCCGCGCCGGGTGCTCCGGGGCAAGCGCGGCCGCCGAGTCCGGATGGTGCGCCGCGCGCACCGCCTCGGCCCAGGGCGGCCAGCGCTCGCGCCGCACCAGCGTGGGATCGGCCCATTCCGGCAGGTCCGGCAGGGCCGCGAGGGCCGCGGCGACCGCCCGGCGCATCTCCCACGGCTTCAGCCCCGCCGTCAGGCGCCAGACCGGCTCGACCGCGGGCAGTTCGTCCGCGCGCTCGGGCGGCAGGATGAAGTCCGGGTGTGGCATCGTCAGCCGGCCGCGGTCGGGCTTGATCTCCCCCGAGATGAGGCGTCGGGCCCCGAGCGGGAGCTGATCGGCGCGCACGCCGCCGCGGCCGAACAGCAGGATGTCGAGCTCGCCCGTGCCGTCCTCGACCGTGATCACCCAGGGGGCGCCATCGCTCCAGGGCTCGCGCCTTCGCCGCACCGTCACCTCCAGCGTCGCCACCTGGCCCGGCACGGCGGCGTCGAGTCGCGGCCGGGCGGTGCGGTCGATCACGCCTTCGGGGAGGTGCCAGAGCAGGTCGATCGCGCGCGTGCCACCGACCGCGCGCGCGAGCAACGCCTCGCGCCTCGGCCCGATCCCGGGCAGCGAGGCGAGGGCGGCGAACAGCGGATGCAGGATCTCGGGGCGGCTCACGGGCTGACAGGGGCGGGGGCCGCGCGTATATGACAGGCCCAGGGGGGCTGCCGGAAGGGCAGCCCCCCGTCGCTGTTCGGATCACGACCGTTCGCCATGGACGCGAGACGCCGCCGCATCCTGTTCCGCGCCCGCCATCGGGGCACGCATGAGACCGATCTCCTGGTGGGCGGCTTCGTCGCCGAGCGGATCGGGGCGATGGACGAGGCTGGGCTCGACTCGCTGGAGGCGGTGCTCGATCTGCCCGACCCCGACCTGTTCGACTGGCTGACCGGCCGCCGCGCCGTGCCGGAGGAGACCGAAACGCCGATGTTGCGCGCGATGGTGGACTGGGCGCAGGCGCGGCGCGGGGTGTCGCATGGCTGAGCGGATCACGCTGGCCGGCGCGCCGGAGGGCTACGACGCCTGGCTGCTCGCCCAGGCGCGTGCCGAGCACGCGGGCCCGATCCTGCATGTCTGCCGCGACGACGCCCGCATGGCGCGCATGGCGGAGGCGCTGGCGTTCTTCGCCCCCAAGGTCGAGGTGCTGCAGTTCCCGGCCTGGGACTGCCTGCCCTACGACAGGGTCGGGCCGAACCCGGAACTGACCGCGCGGCGCATCGATACGCTGACGCGCCTGCTTGCCCCCGCACCGGGGCCGCGCCTTGTGCTCACCACGGTGAACGCGCTCGTGCAGCGCGTGCCCGTGCCCGCCGCCTTCGCCGAGGCCGTGCTGCCGCTCGCGCGCGGCACGCGCATCGGACTGGAGCGCATCGTCGCCTTCCTGGAGGCGAACGGCTACGGCCGCGCCAACACCGTGATCGAGCCGGGCGAATACGCCGTGCGCGGCGGGCTGATCGACCTGTTCCCCGCCGGGCGCGAGGAACCGGTGCGGATCGACCTGTTCGGCGACGAGGTGGACACGATCCGCAGCTTCGACCCGTTCAGCCAGCGCTCGACCGAGACGCTGGAGCGCGTCGAGCTGAAGCCCGTCTCCGAGGTGTTCCTGGACGAGGCCTCGGTGACGCGCTTCCGCACCGCCTATCGCGAGCTGTTCGGCGCGGCGGCGAACGACCCGATGTACGAGGCGGTCTCGGCGCGGCGGCGCTTCCAGGGCATGGAGCACTGGCTGCCGATCTTCCACGACCGGCTGGCCACGCTGCTCGACTACCTCGACGGCGCGCGCGTCAGCCTCGACCACGAGGCCGAGCCGGCGCTGGAGGCACGGCTCGAAATGATCGCCGACCATTACGCCGCGCGTCTGAACCCGGAGCTCCGCCGGCTTTCGGAGGGGGAACTCCCCTACAACCCGCTGCCGCCCGATCGGCTCTATCTCGATCGCGCCGGCTGGGACGCGATGCTCGCCCGCGGCACCGTGGTGCAGCTCGTGCCCTTCGCGCGGCCCGAGGATGCGGACGCCTCGGTGGTGGATGCGGGCGGCCGGCCGGGTCGCGTCTTCACCGACATCCGCGCGCAGGGCGGCAACGTGTTCGACGCGCTCGCCGACCACGCCAAGGCGCTCGCCGCGCAGAAGCGCCGCGTCGTGGTCGCGGCCTGGACCGCGGGCTCGCGCGAGCGGCTGAAGCATCTGCTCGGCGAACACGGCATGGCGGCGACCGAGGCCGTGGAGGCCTGGCCCGAGACCGAGCGCCTGCCGCGCGGCACGATCGCGCTCGCCGTGCTCGGGCTGGAGCGCGGCTTCTCGGCGCCTGCACTCGCGGTCATCGGCGAGCAGGACATCCTCGGCGAGCGCATCTCGCGCCCGCCGCGGCGGCGCAAGCGCGCCGACCAGTTCATCGCCGAGGCGACCGACCTCGCCGAGGGCGACCTCGTCGTGCACATGGATCACGGCATCGGCCGCTATGACGGGCTGGTGACGCTGGAGGTGCAGGGGGCCGCGCATGACTGCCTGCGGCTGATCTACGACGGTGGCGACAAGCTGTTCGTGCCGGTCGAGAACATCGAGGTGCTGAGCCGCTACGGCGAGGGCGAGGGAGTCGCGCTCGACAAGCTCGGCGGTGTGTCGTGGCAGAACCGCAAGGCGCGGATGAAGTCGCGCATCCGCGACATGGCCGCACAGCTGATCCAGGTCGCGGCCGCGCGGCGGCTGGAGGATGGCGCCACACTGCTGCCGCCCGAGGGGCTCTGGGACGAGTTCTGCGCCCGCTTTCCCTATGCCGAGACCGAGGACCAGGCGCGCGCGATCGCCGATGTGCTGGAGGATCTGGCGGCCGGTCGGCCGATGGACCGGCTGGTCTGCGGCGATGTCGGCTTCGGCAAGACCGAGGTGGCGCTGCGCGCCGCCTTCATCGCCGCGATGTCCGGGGCGCAGGTGGCGGTCGTGGTGCCGACCACGCTGCTCGCGCGCCAGCACCACCGCACGTTCCTCGACCGCTTCCGCGGCTTTCCCGTGCGTATCGCCCAGCTCTCGCGCATGGTGGGCGCGAAGGAGGCTGCCGAGGTGAAGCGCGGCCTTGCCGACGGTTCGATCAACATCGTCGTCGGCACCCACGCGCTGCTGTCCAAGAGCATCCAGTTCAGCGGGCTCGGCCTGCTCATCGTGGACGAGGAGCAGCATTTCGGGGTCGCGCACAAGGAGCGGCTGAAGCAGCTCCGCGCGGATGTGCATGTGCTGACGCTGACCGCCACGCCGATCCCGCGCACGCTGCAACTCGCACTGACCGGCGTGCGCGAGATGAGCATCATCACCACCCCGCCGATCGATCGGCTTGCCGTGCGCACCTTCATCCTGCCCTTCGATCCGGTGGTGCTGCGCGAGGCGCTGATGCGCGAGCGCTTCCGCGGCGGCCAGGTGTTCTATGTCGTGCCCCGCATCGAGGATCTGCCCAAGGTGCGCGAGCGGCTCGCCGAGATGGCGCCGGAGCTGAAGGTGGTGGAGGCGCACGGGCGGCTCTCGCCGACCGAGCTCGAACGCGTCATGACCGCGTTCCAGGATCAGCAATACGACGTGCTGCTCGCGACCAACATCATCGAGTCCGGGCTCGACATGCCGTCCGTCAATACGATGGTGATCCATCGCGCCGACATGTTCGGGCTCGCCCAGCTCTATCAGCTGCGCGGCCGGGTCGGGCGCGGCAAGCTGCGCGGCTATGCCTACCTGACGCTGCCGGCGGACCGGAAACTCACCGCGACGGCGCAGAAGCGGCTCGAGGTGATGCAGGCGCTCGACAATCTCGGCGCCGGGTTCACCCTGGCGAGCCACGATCTCGACATCCGCGGTGCCGGCAACCTGCTCGGCGACGAGCAGTCTGGCCATATCCGCGAGGTCGGCATCGAGCTCTACCAGCAGATGCTGGAGGAGGCGGTGGCGGAGCTGAAGGCGGGCGAGGGCAAGGCCGTCTCGGACCGCGACTGGACGCCGCAGATCAATCTCGGCATGGCCGTTCTCATCCCGGACCAGTATGTACGCGACCTGCCGGTGCGGCTGGGCCTCTATCGCCGCATCGGCGCGCTTGCCTCGGATGCCGAAAGCGAGGCGCTGGCGGCAGAGCTGGTCGATCGCTTCGGCCCGCTGCCAGGCGAGGTCGAGAACCTGCTCGCGGTGGTGGGCATCAAGCGGCTCTGCCGCGAGGCCGGGGTGGAGAAGCTCGATGCCGGGCCGAAGGGGCTCGTCGTCCAGTTCCGCGGCAACGCGTTCCGCGATCCGGTGGGGCTGGTGGGATGGCTGCAGAAGCAGCGCGGGCTCGCCAGGCTCCGACCCGACCACAAGCTGGTGGTGACGCGCGACCTCGCCGATCAGACCGCGCGGGTGCGGCTCGCGCGCGAGGTGCTGGGCGCGCTCGCGGCCATGGGCGCGCGCGCCAAGGCGGCGTAACGATCCGTCAAGGATTTCCCAATCGCTCTAAGAATTTGTTGACCCGGACATGCGACGCTCCGCGCCATCGGAACCGGCACCGGCGCAAGGAGCGCTCCGTCACGCCATGTCGCACGCCATCGATACCCATACCGCCTTCATGCGCCTCTCGCCCGGCTCGCGCGCCGCGCTCGCCGAGGCCTGGGCGATCATCCGGCCGTCGCTCGACAAGGTGCTCACGGTCTTCTACGACCACATGAAGGGCACACCCGAGACCGCGGCGATGCTGGAGGCGCACGCGAAGCGCGGGCTCGACTGGCTGAAGGGGGCGCAGCGCAGGCACTGGGAGCGGCTGTTCGCCGGCACGTTCGACGCCGCCTATGTCGAGGGCGTGCGCCGGGTCGGCGCGGCGCATGCGCGGATCGGGCTCGATCCGCGCTGGTATCTCGGCGGCTACGCGCTGGCGCTGGCCGAGATCGGCCGGCTGGTCGGCGCGCGCCATCGCTGGAACGGCCGGCGCGGTGCCGAGCTGATGGCCGCGGTCACCAGTGCGGTATTCCTCGACATGGACCTCGCGCTCTCGGTCTATTTCGAGGAGGCGCAGGCGGCCGCGAAGGCCGAGCGCAGCAAGGTCGCCGACGCCTTCGATGCGGTGGTCGGCAAGGTGGTCGCGGCCGTCGCCTCCGCCGGCACCGAACTCCAGGCGAGCGCCGACACGCTGGGCGAGATCGCCGGGCGCACCGGCATGCGCGCGAGCGCGGTCGCCGCCGCCAGTACCCAGGCGAGCGCCAATGTCCAGACGGTCGCCGCGGCGGCCGAGGAGCTCTCGGCCTCGGTCGGCGAGATCACGCGTCAGGTGAACGAGGGTGCGCGCATCGCCAGCGAGGCGATGGGCCGGGCGCGGGAGACCGATGCCACCGTGCAGGGGCTCGCCGAGGGCGCGAAGCGGATCGGCGATGTGGTGCGGCTGATCAACGACATCGCCGGGCAGACCAATCTGCTCGCGCTGAACGCGACCATCGAGGCGGCGCGCGCCGGCGAGGCGGGCAAGGGTTTCGCGGTGGTGGCTTCGGAGGTGAAGAACCTCGCGACCCAGACCGCGAAGGCGACCGATGAGATCGGCGCACAGATCGCCGCCATCCAGGGCGACACGCAGCGGGCTGTCGCCGCGATCCAGGGCATTGCCGGGGTGATCGAGTCGATCGACCGGATCACCGCCGCGATCGCCGCCGCGGTGGAGCAGCAGGGGGCCGCGACCGCCGAGATCGCGCGCAATGTCCAGCAGGCCGCCGCCGGCACGAACGAGGTCAGCGCCTCGATCGCGGACGTCAACGCCGCCGTGGCCGAGACCAACGGCGCGGTCACGGATCTGCGCGGCGCGGCCGCCGAACTGGCCCGCAACGGCGAGACGCTCAGGCGCGAACTCGCGCAGTTCCTGGGCTCGCTGCGCGCGGCCTGATCCGCCGCGCCCCGGCTACGCGGCGCGGCGCCGTTCGGCCGCGGCGAGCCCCGCGAGGTGGCGCGCGATCGCCTCCATGCCGGAGACGCCCGCTGCCGCTTCGGCCTCGGGGTTGTAGTTGGTGTTGGTGTTCACGTCGTAGGTCCAGGCGCGGCCGTCGCGGTCGGTGATGAACTCGATCCCGGCGACACCGATGTCGTTCGCGGCCAGGAACGCTTCCCAGCGCGGGATCAGGGGATGCGAGAATCCTTCGATCACGCGGAACTTCGGCCCCTTCGCTGCGGCCGGGCAGACCTCGCCGCCGGCGCACTGATCGGCCGGGCAGAGTTCGAATCCGTCCGAGGTATCGACACGGACGGCATAGAGGAACCGCCCGCCGACGAACTCGACGCGGGTGATGGCGGGCTCGGGTGCGGCGACGGAGCGCTGCACCAGGGTGATGCCGTCGATCGGCTCCTCGAACGCATCCGAGGCGAGATGCTCGGCGAGGGCGGCCGCGGACAGGAACAGCCGCACGCCGAGCCCCTTGCTGCCGCGGTTGTGCTTGAGGATCAGCGGGAACCCAAGCCGATCGGCCGCCGCGGCGATGTGCTCGCGCCCGACCACGGCGAGCGTGTCGGGCGTGGCGATGCCGAACGCGGCGAGCGCCTCGTACTGCGCGACCTTGCTGATCTCGAGTGCCAACGCGCGCGGCCCGTTGACGACGGTGCGGCCGTGCCGGTGCAGCCAGCCCAGGATCGCGGCGGTGTGCTCGGCGGCGAAACGGTGGCCGCGCGTGTGCGAGGACGCGCTCATCCGATTGTAGAACACGCCCTCGGGTGGCGGGGCGCGCAGGTCGAGCACGCCGCGATCCACGAACCACTCCGTGAGCGGCACGCCGATCCGCGCGAACGCGGCCCGCAGCGGCACGATCCAGGCCTCGTTCTCGTGGATCACGTGGATGTTCGGCATCGAGGGCTCCTTCAGCAGGCGGCGGTGTGGGCGACAGGCTGCAGGGCCGGCGTGGCGCCCGGGTCGGCGGCGTGCTCGCCGACTGGCGCCTTCGCCGCGAGAACACCGACGGAGACGCATGCCAGCCAGGCGCGATAGCCGGAGGCGGGGACAGCGCCGGGCGGGCTGCCGGGCGTTGCGACGGGTGGTGGTTGGGCCTCCATGGAGAGGGATTTCCTCCCCGGACGCTGTCCAAAGTCAAACGAAAGAGTATCCTTTTGCCGAAGTGCCATCCAGACGAAGGATCATCTCTTATGACCCGTGCCGCAGAGCTCGATCACATCGACCGGGCGATCCTGCGCCTGTTGCAGCGCGACGCCTCGCTCTCGCTCGCCGCCATCGCCGGGGAGGTCGGGCTCACCCAGACACCGTGCTGGAAGCGCATCCGCCGGATGGAACAGGCGGGCATCCTCACCGGCCGGGTGGCGCTGGTGGACCCGGCGCGCGTCGGGCTGCCGCTGACGGCCTTCGTCGCGATCGAAACGGGCGATCACTCCGCGCCCTGGCTGGAACGGTTCGCCGGCGTTCTGGCCGGCATGCCCGAGGTGATGGACGCCTGGCGCATGGCCGGCGATGTCGACTACCTGCTGCGCGTGGTCGTGCCCGACATGGCCGCCTATGACGCGTTCTACCGCCGCCTGATCGCGGCGATCCCGCTGAAGAACGTCTCCAGCCGCTTCGCGATGGAGCACATCAAGGCCGAGACCGTGCTGCCCATTCCGGAGTGACGCCGGCCGTTGCGCCCGACCGCCGCCATCGGTCCGCCATCACGTCGGCCATGTTCGCGCGAAGCTTTCGGCCCTGTCCTGCGGCAGGCCGCCTGCTGCTGCCTGCGCCGTGCTCATGCCCCGTCGGGCAGGCTCACTCGGGCTCGATCCCGGCGGCCCGGCTGAGCGTCACCCACTTCTCGATCTCGGCGGCGATGAAGGCGCGGAAAGCCTCCGGCGTCGAAGTGACGGTGTCGAAACCGATGGCCGCGCACTGGCCGCGCACCGCCTCGGTCTCCCAGACCCGCGTCACCGCAGCGTGCACGGCGCCGACCACCTCCTCCGGCAGCCGCGCCGGCCCCACCAGACCGGCCCAGGCGACGAACTCGAATCCCGTCAGGCCCTGTTCGTGCAGGGTCGGCACGGCGGGCAGCAGGCGGCTGCGCTGCCTGGTCGTCATGCCGATCGGGATCAGACGCCCGGCCTCGACATGGCCGCGCGAGGCGGCGACGTCCACCACCATCACGTCGACCCGGCCGGCGATCACGTCCAGCATCGCCGGCGGCGTGGACCGGTAGGGCACGTGCACCATCTCGACCCCGGCCATGCGGGCGATCGTGGCCGAGGCGACGATACCGGTGGAGTTGCCGGTGGCGTAGGTCACCTGGCCCGGGCGCCGGCGGAGCTCGGTCAGGAACTCCTGGAAGGTCCGGGCCGGGAACTGCGGGCCGACGGCCAGCCAGAACAGATAGTTGCCGAGCCGGGTGATCGGCGTGAAGTCGGCGAGCGGGTCGTAGTCGAGCCGCTTCATCAGCGCCTTGTTGGCGGCATGCGGCGTATTGGTGGTCACCATCAGCGTGTGGCCGTCGGGTGCGGCGCGGGCGGTGGCGAGGGCGGCGAGCGAGCCGTTCGCGCCCGGGCGGTTCTCGACCACCAGCCGCTGCGGCCAGACGTCCTCCATCGCCTTCTGGAGAATGCGGGCGACCTGGTCGGTGCCCGATCCGGCGGCGAAGGGCACGAAGACCGTGACCGCCCGGCTCGGCACCCACGCGGCGGCGGCGCGTGCCGGCATGGCGACCGCGCCGGCACCGAGCGCGCCGATCATCACATCGCGCCGTGTCGGACAGGGCATGCGCATCGATCCTCCCGGTTCCGGACCCTTCACTCCAGGACGCGAACCTTCCGCGGGTCCTCGCCGTAGGGCGGGGTGTAGATCACGAGCACACGGACGGGCGTGTCGCCGACCACCGCGAAGCGGTGCGGCCGGTCGGCAGGGAAGAAGCAGGCGTCGCCGGGGCCGATCTCCTCGGCCGTACCGTCGAGCTCGACCCGGGCCCGGCCCTCCAGCATGTAGCAGACCTGATCGATGCCGGGATGGGCGTGGCGGATGGCCTCGCCGCCGGGGGCGAGCGTGCCGAGCACGATCTCGAGCGAGGCCGCCCCGACGGTATCGGGCCCGATGAGGCGACGGTTGAGCGTGCCGGCGTGGTTCGCGGGACGGTAGGCCACTCCGTCGGCACCGCGCACGACGAAGGGGAGTCCCGTCGTCGTCATGCCGTTCCTCCCAGGATGCTTTGTCGCGAAACGCTAGCCGACGGTTCCCGGACCCGCAAGACGCCAGCGCAGCGCGACGGGGGCAGCCCGCGTCTTGCCGTGAACGCTGGCGGTGCCGCGGAACCCGTCCCCGTCGATGACGGTCACACCGGCCGGGTGCGTGCCCCGCGCCGCGTCAATGATCTCGGTGACGTCCGGACGGACGTGGTCCTCGGCGGGATGATCACCCGCCGCGCCGGAGCGGCCTGCGACCGCCATACCAAGCTGCTGACGCTCACTCTGATCTGTCGCAGATGCGAACCGAGGCTGTGCGTCGGGGGTGGCTGGGGGACCTGGATTCGAACCAAGGCTGCCCGGTTCAGAGCCGGGAGTTCTACCGCTAAACTATCCCCCAAGCGCCGGCCCAGCATGTGGCGCGCCTGGCGTCCCGTAGGGGATTCGAACCCCTGTTGCCGCCGTGAGAGGGCGGTGTCCTGGGCCTCTAGACGAACGGGACGGCGCCGGGGCGGGACATACAGCCCCGACCGCCCCCGATCAAGCCGCTTCGACGCCGGGCAGGGATGACGGCCGCGGGCTCAGGCCGCTGCGGCGGTCGCACCGACGGCGGCGCGCAGGAACGCCTCGACGTCCTCGGCGCGCGTGTTCCAGGCGGTGACGAACCGCACCAGATCCGGATTCTCCGGGCGTGGCCGCACCGGAAAACCGCCGGCGGCGAGCCCGGCGCGGATCGGCTCGGCCATGTGCACGAACACCTCGTTGATCTCGGTCGGGTGGATCAGCCGCACGCCCGGCAGCGCGCCCAGCCCCGCCGCAAGCCGCGCGGCCGTGGCGTTCGCGTGCGCCGCGTTGCGCGCGGCGACGCCGGTCTCGACCATGGCCAGCAGCTGCGCCGAGAGATAGCGCATCTTGCTGAACACCTGGCCCGCGCGCAGCCGGCGCTGGCCCATGAAGCGGTTCAGCCGCTCGGCATGCGGCGAGGCCCGGAAGATCACCACCGCATCGGCGCACATCGCGCCGTTCTTGGTGGCGCCGTAGCTGAGGATGTCGACGCCCGCGCGCCAGGAGAGGTCCGCCGGCGTACAGCCGAGACGCGCGCGCGCGTTCTCGAACCGCGCACCGTCCATGTGCAGCACGAGCCCGCGCGCGTGGCAGACGCCCGCGATCGCGGCGATCTCGTCGAGCGTGTAGACCGTGCCGGCCTCGGTTCCTTGCGTGATCGTGACGACGGTCGGGGGCGCCGATTGCAGCCGGTCCGGCGGCAGCGCCGCGAGCAGCCGCTCGATCGCCGCGGGGGCGAGCTTGCCGTGCGCGCCGTCGAGCGTGATCAGCTTGCCGCCGCCGGAGAAGAACTCGGGTGCGCCCGATTCGCTCGTGTTCACATGCGCGTTGACATGGCAGAGCGCAGCCCCCGGCGGCGGCATGGCGGCGGCGAGCGAGAGCGCATTGGCGGCGATTCCGGTCGCCACGGGATGGACATGCACGGGCGCTTCGAAATAGGCGCCGAACGCGGCGTCGAGTTTTGCTGTCACCTCGTCGGCGCCGTAGGGCGCGGCATCACCCTCGTTCACCGCCAGGATCGCCTCGATCACCTCCGGACACACGGCGGTCACGTTGTCGCTGCGGAACAGCATCCCCTGGCTCCCGTCTTGCGCCGCGCCGAGCGCGGCAGGCATCCGAACAGTAGCGCACCTCGTCCCACACCTTCGCCCACTTCCGCCGCCACGCGAACGGCCGGCCGCAGACCGCGCAGGGCCTGGTCGGCAGATCGGCCTTGCGGCGCATCAGGCGACCAGCCGGGCGGGCGCGAATCCCGCGCCGTCCCCGAGTGCCAGCCATGCGGTCGTCTCCTCGCCCGACGTGATCAGCCAGGCAAGCCCACCTTCCGAGGCGCCCTCGGCGTCGCGGGCCGACGGCACGGGCGCGCCTGCGGGATGGCTGTGCCAGACACCGACCACGCCCTCGCCGCGGCCGCGCAGGCGCCGTTGCAGCGCGAGCCGCATCGCGGTGTCGATCTCGAACGCATCGTTCTCCGCGGCGAGGTTGCGGCTGGGGGCGAGCCCCGTCACGGCCACACCGTCCGCGGTCGCACGCCCCACCAGCAGCCCGCAGGCCTCGCGCGGCCAGGCGGAGGCCGCGAGCCGGGGCAGGGCGGTGCGGAGATCGGGCGGCAGCGCGACGATCACGGGGTTCCGGGCACCAGCCGGCCGAGCACGCGATGGGTCGCGGGGTCCACGAGCACGATCCGATCCTCCGCGCCGCCGCCGGTGACGTGCACGGCCAGCCGGTCGCCGGTCGCGGCGATGCCGAGGATGCGGCTGCCCGCGGGCTCGCCAAGCCCGCTGACCGCGGGCGGGGGCGGGCGGTTGCCGAGACGGTTGGCAATCGTCACGGCAACCACCACCGTGCCGGCGACGATCAGCACGCCCATGATGATCACCGCCGCCTTGAGCGCCCGCA
>CALKJX010000008.1 GCA_937995555.1 uncultured Elioraea sp. | reverse complement strand
GCCTTGCCCTCGGCGTAGTTGAAGCCGGCGCGCGGGGCGCGGCGAGGCGGCTGGGCCGTGCGGGCGGTCGCCGGGTCGAGTGTGCGCGTGCTGATCGGATTGCCCTCCCGTCTGTCCGGTCGAACGGTGCCGCCGCCTCGGCCCTCTGTCGAGCGGGGATCGGCTGAGGCAGCCTTGCACCTGATGCCAACCATGCCCGCGTGTGATGGAGGGGCCATGCCGAAGCGTACCGTTACCTCATCCCGCGTCCGCCCGTTCAAGGTGCCGATCGCCCAGGCGACGGTCGCCGGCGGCTTCATGTTCGTCTGCTGCACCGGCGCGCGGCCCGACGGCACCTATGCGCTCGGCGATGCGCGGGCGCAGACGCAGCAGGCGATCGACAACATCCGCGCGCTGATCGAGGAGGCCGGCGGCGCCTTGCGCGACGTGGTGAAGTGCACGGTCTATGTCACCGACCGCGCCTGGTGGGCGCCGATGAACGAGGTCTATTTCGCCAGCTTCGCCGAGGATCCGCCGCATCGCGTCTCGTGCATCGTGCAGGGGCTGGGTTCGCCCGACTGCCTCGTCGAGATCGATGCGACGGCGTATCTGGGCGAGGGGATCTAGCCCCGCAGCACCGCCCCCGTCGCCTTCGCCACCGAGGCGACGATCTTCTGCGCCACCGCCTCGATCTCGGCATCAGTCAGCGTCCTCTCGCGCGGCTGCAACGTCACCGCGATCGCGAGGCTCTTCCTGCCGTCCTCGATCCCCTTGCCGCGATAGACGTCGAACAGCTCCACACGCTCGATGAGCGCCCGGTCGGCGGCGCGGGCGGCGCGCATCAGCGCCTCGGCGGCGACCGACTCGGCCACCACGAAGGCGAAGTCGCGCACCAGCGGCTGGAACGCCGGCAGTTGCGGGTTGCCGCGCCTCTTCCGCCTGGGCTCCGGCACCGCGCCAAGGTCGAGCTCGAACACCGCCACCGGGCCTTCGAGGTCGAGCGCCTTCAGCACGCGCGGATGGAGCTCGCCGAACACGCCGAGCGTGATCTTCGGCCCCGCGCGCAGCACGGCGCCGCGGCCCGGATGCAGCCAGGCGGGCGGCTCGGGCACCGCCTGCACGCCGTCGAGATTCATCCCGAGTGCGGCCAGCACCGCGAGCGCGTCGCCCTTCGCGTCGAGCGCATCCACCTTGCGCGCGGGCGCCGCCCAGTGGCGCGGCGAGGCGCCGGCGCGGAGCCCGGCCGCCGCGAGCGTCTGCTCGCCCGGCTCTCCCCCCTGGAAGGCGGGGCCGGTCTCGAACAGCGCCACGTCCGGATAGCCGCGCGCGGCGTTGCGCGCGGCCGCGAGCGCCAGCGTGCCGATGATGCAGGGCCGCATCGCGTCGAGATCGGACGCGATCGGGTTGGCGAGCATCCGCGCCGCATCGCCGCCGCCGAACAGCGCGGCCACACGACTGTCCATGAAGCTGAAGGTGACGCATTCGGTCATGCCGCGCCCGGCGAGCACGCGGCGCGCGGTGATCGCGCGGCCCATCCCCGGCGTCACCGACACACCCGGCACCACGCGTGCGCGGCCGACCTCGTCCGTGAGCGGCGGCATCGGCGCGGCCGGCACGTTCTCCAGCCCGACGATGCGCAGCACCTCCTCGATCAGGTCGTACTCGGCCTGCCCGTCGGGCTCGCCGGCGCAGTCGTTGCGCCAGGACGGGACCGCGACGGTGACGCGGTCGGTGTCGCGCGCGGTCGGCGTGAAGCCGAGCCGTTCGAGAATCTGCGTCGCCTCCTCGGCCGGTACGGGCAGGCCGCCGAACTCGGCGAGGCGCGCATAGCGCAGTGTGGCGGTGCGCTTCGTGTCGGGCTCGGTGCCGGCCTCCACCACTTCGGATGCCTCGCCGCCGCAGAGATCGAGGATCATGCGCGTGGCCGCCTCGGTCGCTTCCCGCATGATGCCGGCGTCTATGCCGCGCTCGAACCGATAGCGCGCATCGGTCTGGATGCCGAGGCGGCGGCCGGTGTTGGCGATCGCCACCGGATCGAACAGCGCGACCTCGAGGAACACCTCGGTCGTCGCGTCGGTGCAGCCGGTGGACTCGCCGCCCACCACGCCGGCGAGCGCGAGCGCGCCCGAGGCGTCGGCGATCACGGTGTCCGCCTCCGTGGCGGTGACCTCCTTGCCGTGCAGCCCGGCGAAGGTCTCGCCGCGACCCTGCCGCATGGTCAGCATGCCGCCCTTCAGCTTCGCCGCATCGAACACGTGCAGCGGCCGACCGAGATCGAAGGTGAAGAAATTGGTGATGTCCACCAGCCGGCTGATCGGCCGGAGCCCGATGCTCTCAAGCCGCCGCTTCAGCCATTCCGGGGAAGGACTGTTCCGCACGCCGCGGAAATGCCGCCCCAGCACCCACGGACAGCCGGGGGTCTCGGTGGCCCAGCGCACGGGGCTCCGATATGCCGCCGGCACCGCGGGCGCGGACCAGGGCCTGAGCGTGCCGATCCCGGCAGCGACGAGATCGCGCGCGATCCCGCGCACGCTGAGCGCATCGCCGCGGTTCGGCGTCACCGCGATCTCGATCACCGGATCGGCGAGTCCGGCCCAGCGCGCATACTCGGCGCCGAGCGGTGCATCCTCCGGCAGCTCGACGATGCCGTCGTGGTCCTCGCCGAGCGCCATCTCGCGCGCCGACAGCAGCATGCCCTCCGACGGCTCGCCGCGGATCTGCCCGACCTTCAGCGTGATCCCCGTGCCCGGGATGAACGCGCCGGGCAGCGCGAGCACGCCCTTCATCCCGGTGCGCGCGTTCGGCGCGCCGCAGACGATGTTGAGCAGCCTGCCGTCGCCGCCATCGACCTTGCAGACGCGCAGCCGGTCCGCGTTCGGGTGCGGCCTCGCCTCCACCACATGGGCGATGCGGAACCCGGCGAGCGCGGCGCCGCGATCCTCGACCCCCTCCACCTCCAGCCCGATCGCGTTCAGCGTTTCGAGGATGCGGTCGACCGATGCCTCGGTATCGAGATGCGTCTTCAGCCAGGAGAGCGAGACCTTCATGTCAGAGCCCCGTCGCGAGCGAGGCGACGTCCTCGGGGCGGAACCCGGTCGCGCGCAGCCAACGGATGTCGCTCTCGTAGAACGGGCGCAGATCGGTGATGCCGTGCTTCAGCATCGCCACGCGCTCGATCCCCATGCCGAAGGCGAAGCCCTGCCACGCGGTGTGATCGACCCCGCCCGCCTCCAGCACCTTCGGGTGCACCATCCCGCTGCCGAGGATCTCGAGCCAGTCCCCGCCGCGGCCGAGCTCGCCCGTGCGGCGGTTCCAGCCGATGTCCACCTCCATCGAGGGCTCGGTGAACGGGAAGTAGGAGGAGCGGAAGCGCACCGGCAGATCGGGGATGCCGAAGAAGGCGCGCAGGAAGTCGACGATGCAGCCCTTCAGGTGCGCGAGCGTGATGTCGCGCCCGATCGCCAGCCCCTCGACCTGGTGGAACATCGGCGAGTGCGTGGCGTCATGGTCGGCGCGGTAGGTGCGGCCCGGGGCGATCACGCGGATCGGCGGGGGGGTGGCCAGCATGGCGCGGATCTGCACCGGGCTCGTGTGCGTGCGCAGCACCTTCTCGCGCCCCTCGGGCGTGCGGCCTGGCATGTAGAACGTGTCGTGGTCCTGCCGCGCCGGGTGGTGTACCGGGATGTTGAGCGCGCCGAAATTGAGCCAGTCATCCTCGATGTCCGGGCCTTCGGCGACCGTGAAGCCCATCGCGCCGAAGATCGCGACGATCTCCTCGATCGTGCGGCTGATCGGGTGGATCAGGCCTTCGGGTGCGGGGCGGGGCGGCAGGGTGATGTCCAGCCGCTCGGCCGCGAGCCGTGCGTCGAGGGCCGCGTCCTCCAGCGCGGCGCGGCGGGCGTCGACGGCGGCCGCGATCGCATCCTTCAGCGCGTTCAGCGCCGCGCCAAGCTCCTTCCGCTGCTCGGGGGCCACCGCGCCGAGGCCTTTCATCAGCGCCGTCACCGCGCCGTTCTTGCCGAGTGCTGCCACTCGCACGGCGTCGAGGGCGGCGAGATCGCCGGCCGCTTCGATCTTGGCGAGGGTTTCGTCACGCAGTGCGGCGAGATCGTCAATCATCGGAGGTCCCAAGCGAAAAGGGCCGCCGGCAGGCCGGCAGCCCTTCACGTCATCCCGAGGAGGATCCGGCCCGGAGGCCGGATCAGGCGGATGCGCGGGCCGCGGCGGCCTGGTCCACGACGGCGCCGAAGGCCGCCGGCTCGTTGAAGGCGAGCTCGGCCAGCACCTTGCGGTCCAGCTCCAGCCCGGCCGCCTTCAGCCCGGCGATGAACTGGCTGTAGGTCAGCCCCTTCTCGCGCACGGCGGCGTTGATGCGCTGGATCCAGAGGGCGCGGAACGCGCGCTTCTTCACCTTGCGGTCACGGTAGGCGTACTGAAGGCTCTTCTCGACCTTCTGCTTCGCCATCCGGATGGTGGTGCCGGCGCGGCCGCGGAAGCCCTTCGCCCGCTCGAGCACCTTCTTGTGACGGGCATGGGCCGTCACGCCCCGCTTCACGCGTGCCATTGTCCTAGCGTCCTTCCGCGATCAGAGCCCGTAGGGCGCCCACTGCTTCACCGTGCGTGCATCCTGGTCCGCGAGCACCTGGCTGCCGCGGCCCTGGCGCTTCATCTTCTGCGCCTTGGCGGTGAGCTGGTGGCG
This sequence comes from uncultured Elioraea sp., assembly GCA_937995555.1. Classification (GTDB taxonomy): domain Bacteria; phylum Pseudomonadota; class Alphaproteobacteria; order Acetobacterales; family Acetobacteraceae; genus Elioraea. The sequence continues at coordinate 889 of CALKJX010000008.1, read as the reverse complement.
CTTGAAGCCCGGGCCGGCGAGTACCTTGCCGGTGGCAGTGATCTTGAAGCGCTTCTTGACGCTCGATTTCGTCTTGAGCTTGGGCATTTGCTCCATCCTTTCGTCCGAGGGGGTCGCGCGGGCGCGACCGAAGGCGGCCGGGCATGCCCCAGGGGCCCGGCGCGCGCAGAGCCGCGGCTTATAGGCCCACGGGGCCGAGGGGGCAAGGGGTGGGGGGCTGTTCGCACTTTCGCCGCACGTTCCAGAACAGCTCGGAGAATGCGATCCCGAGCCCTCATTGGTGCGATGCTGACCTGCCCCCGCTATATCCCTCGATCATTGTGAGAGTCCCTGGGGTTTGGTCGCTGATCTGCAGCGCCGGCGGTAGCGGCCGGCCGCGGGGTTCATCCGCACCGCTTCGGGGGTAAGCCCGCCATGCGCCGAGTGTGGCCTGACGTGGTTGCAGTCGAGCCGCCAGCGCTCGATTGCGGCGCGGGCCGCGGCCAGATTGGCGAAGACTTCCTCGTTCAAGCACTCCTCGCGCAGCTTGCCGTTGCAGCTCTCCACGAAGCCGTTCTGCTGCGGCTTCCCGGCGCGATGTAATGCCACTCGATGCCGGTGCGGTTGGTCCATTCCAGCATGGCCCGGCTGGTCATTCCCGTGCCGCCGGCACACCCCCGCCGTCGGACTCCCGCCCTCCCGCTCCCGCAGCACGCCGATGATCTGCCCCTCGTTGAACCCGCTCCTCTTCACATTCGTCTCCCTGGATGACGGACTCTCATCCAAATCGCGGGATCAGGAAGGGGGCAGGTCAGGGGCAATCTCGCCGTGCCCGCGATGAGCCTGGTGATCGCCCCGCCGCAGGCGACCGGCATCGTGCTGCCGATCCCGTGCGCTATGGACGTGGTCG
>CALKJX010000007.1 GCA_937995555.1 uncultured Elioraea sp. | reverse complement strand
CCTGGCCGAGGAGGCCGAGCAGACGCGCGCCGCCGCGGCCGAGGCGAAGCGCGCGGTCGCCGCCTCGCTCGCCGTGCGGGTGGAGCGCGACGTGGGCGGCATCGCCTCCGCGGTCGAGGCCGCGTCGGGCGAGACGGGCGAGACGGCGGAGGCGATCGCCAGCGGTGCCGCCGCCATGCGCGAGGACGCGGCCGCGGTGCTGTCGGCCGCCCAGGCGGCTTCGGCCGATCTTCAGGTCGCGGCCGCGGCGGCCGAGGAGATGACCGCCTCCATCGCCGAGATCACCCGTCGGCTCAGTGCGGCGGCGGCCATGGCAACCCGGGCGGCCGAGGAAGCGGCGACCGCGGATTCCACGGTTGCGGATCTCGGCCGCGCCACGCGCCGGATCGAGGACGTCACCTCGGTGATCGGCGATGTCGCCGCGCGCACCAACCTGCTGGCGCTGAACGCGACCATCGAGGCGGCGCGCGCCGGCGAGGCCGGCAAGGGTTTCGCCGTGGTCGCCTCCGAAGTGAAGGCGCTCGCGACCCAGACCGCCAAGGCGACCGAGGAGATCGCGACCGAGATCGCCGGCGCGGGCCGCGTGGCCGAGCGGACCGTACAGACGGTGTCCGGGATCGTCGCCGCGATCCGCGAGCTCGAGGCCACCACCGCCGCCATCGCCGCGACGATGGAGCAGCAGGCCGCCGCCATCGCCGAGATCGTGCGCTCCTCGCAGAGTGCCGCGGGTGCGGCGCAGTCGGTCGCCGAGCGGGTCGCCGCGGTCGAGCGCGCGACCGAGGCGAACGCCGCGCGCGCGGAGCAGGGCCGCGCGGCGGCACGGTCGCTCGCCGAGAGCGCGGTCGCGCTGCGGCGCCAGATCGAGACGGTCTCGGCCACGCTGCGCGCCGGCTGAGCCGGCTCAGCGATAGAGCGCCTTGTCGAAGCGGCGGTGCAGCCAGAGCCACTCGGCGGGCCGTTCGCGGATCCAGCGCTCCAGCGTGTCGTTCACCGCCTGGGTCAGCGCCGCGATGTCGGCGTGACGGTCGCCCGTGTCGGGCAGGGGGAGCGGCTTCTCCACGACGATGCGGAACCGTGCGGGGCCGAGACGTTCCGCGCGGGCGGGAATCACCGGGCAGCGGAAGCGCAGCGCGAGATGCGCAAGCGCCGGTGCGGTCATCGCGGGCCGGCCGAACAGCGACGCGGCGATGCCGTCGTTCATCTTCTGGTCCATCAGCATGGCGATCACACCGCCGGCGCGCAGATGCGCGAGTGCGCCGCGCGCCCCCGCCGCGCCCTTGGGCAGCATGACCGCGGCCGGCCCGGTCGCCGCACGGCGGATCGCCGCCACGGCGGCGTCGATCAGCGGATTGCCGATCGCGCGATAGACCGCGCCAGCGGGCACGCCGAGTCGCACCGCGGTCGGGATCAGCACCTCCCAGTTGCCGAGATGCGCCGAGAACAGGATCGCCGGGCCGCCGGCGCGCGCCATCGCGTCGACATCCGCTGCCCCTGCCACCTCCACCGCGCCAGGATTGGCGACCAGCCGCGGCAGCGACGGAAACTCGGCGGCCACCCGGCCGAGATTGTCCCACATCGCGCGGATGGTGGCGCGCCGCCAGGCCGCGTCGCGCTCCGGGAAGGCGAGGCGGAGATTGACCTCGGCCACGCGGGTGACCGGCAGCAGCGGGCCGAGCGTCCGCCCGACCCAGCCGCCGAGATCGGAGGCGCGGCGCAGCCCGAGCGCGCGCACGGCCGCGGACGCCGCGCGGACGAGCCCGGCCTCCACGCACCAGCGAAGGCGGCGCAGCAGCTTCGGTTCGGTCACGCCGGCAGGGGTTCGGGCACCGGGGCCGGGAAATGCGGCGCGAGCAGACCTTCGAGCGCCGCCTCGTCGTCCCAGGCGATGCCGACCGAGGCCACGGCGATCCGGTCACGGAACTCGGCCGGCACGCGCACGATGTCCTTGCGCGTGGTCACCGGCAGGGCGTGCAGCGCCTCGGCCTCCTTCAGCAGCGCCCGGATGTCGGTCTCGTCGTACGGATAGTGGTCGGCGAAGCTCTGGCGCCCGACCACGATCACCCCGGCCTCGACCAGCGTGTCGAAGAACTTGCGCGGGTTGGCGATGCCGGCGAAGGCGAGCACCGGCCGGCCGGCCAGCATCACCGTCTCCGGCCCCGGGGTCAGCCGCGCGCGCAGCACCGGCAGCTCGGCCGGCAGGGCAGCGAGCACGCCGGTCTCGTCCGCGCCGATCAGCACGGCGGCATGGGCGCGCGCGGCGGCGGCGGCCACCGGCTCGCGCAGGGGCCCGGCCGGGATCACGCGGCCATTGCCGAAGCCGAACCCCCCATCGACCACCAGCAGCGACAGCGACTTGGCAAGCGTGGGGTTCTGCAGCCCGTCATCCATCACGATCGCCTGCGCGCCCTCGGCGATCGCCGCGCGCGCTCCGGCCGCACGGTCCGCCGAGACCCAGGTCGGCGCGACGCCTGCCAGCAGCAGCGCCTCGTCACCGACATCACGGCTGTCGTGACGCTCGGGGTCGACCCGCACCGGCCCCCTCAGCCGGCCGCCATACCCGCGCAGCAGCCCATGCGCGTCGACCCCGCGGCGGCGCAGCCGGTCCAGCAGGTCGATCGCGACCGTGGTCTTGCCGGCGCCGCCGGCGGTCACGTTGCCGCAGCAGATCACCGGCACCGGCGCCTGCCAGCCCTCGCGCGCCACGCGGCGCCTGGTCGCGCCGGCATAGATCGCCGATAAGGGGGACAGCAGCAGGGCGGGCAGTCCGCCTCCGCCAGGGCGCCAGAACTCGGGTGCGCGCAGCATCCTTGCCTCTACCCTTCCGTGTGCTCCCCTGCCGGGAGAAGGCCTAGCAGCCCTTCGGCCATCCGGTCCAGCACCATGGCGTGCGTCGCAGCAGCGGTGGCGGCGGCCCGCCCGGCCTCTGCCCGCCAGGCCGGCTCGCGCACCAGCCGCACGGCCCAGGCGGCGAGTTCCGCGGCATCGGCGACCTCGCTGGCGGCCCCGGCCGCGCGCAGCATGGCGGCGATCTCGGCGAAGTTGCCCATGTCGGGTCCGAACGCCACCGGCAGGCCGAGCCGCGCCGGCTCCAATGGGTTCTGCCCGCCGCGCGGCATCAGCGAGCCGCCGACATAGGCACCGAGGCCCAGGCGGTACCAGAGGCCGAGCTCGCCCAGCGTGTCGGCGATCCAGACCGGGCCGTCGGGGTCTCTGCCCGCGCTGCGGCGGCCGGCAGCGAAACCCGCGGCGGCGGCCGTCTCGGCGACCTCGGCGCCGCGCTCCGGGTGCCGCGGCGCGAGGATCAGGCGGAGCGACGGGACAGCCGCGCGGGCGCGGCGGTGGGCGGCCAGCACCTGCGCCTCCTCGCCGGCATGGGTGCTGGCGGCGACCCAGACCGGATCACCGCCGAACAGCGCGGCGAGGCGGGCGCGCTCCGTCTCGTCGGCCGGCAGGGGCGGGGCAGCGAGCTTGAGGTTGCCGGGTGGCGACACGGTCGCGCCGAGCCTGGCCAGCCGCTCGGCATCGCCGGCTGATTGCGGCAGGACGAGCGCGAACGAGCGGAGCAGCCGGCGCGCCAGCCCCGGGGCGAGCCGCCAGCGCGCAAAGGAGCGGGCCGACAGCCGCGCATTGACGAGCGCCACCGGCACGCCGCGCCTGGACAGCGCAGCGAGCGCGTTCGGCCAGAGCTCGCTCTCGACGAAGCCCGCCGCGTTGGGGCGCCAGTGGTCGAGGAAACGGCTGATCCAGGCCGGCACGTCGAGCGGGGCGAACTGGTGGATCAGCCAGGGATGCCCGGGCAGCAGGCCGCACCGTTCGGCATCGGCCGCGCGCTCGCCGAGGCGCTCGCCGATCAGCCGCGCCGAGGTGACCGTGGCGGTGGTGAGCAGCACCGCCAGATCGGGACGGCTCTCGCGCAGCCGCGCGATCAGCGGCAGCACGGACTGGGTCTCGCCGACCGAGGCGGCGTGCAGCCAGAAGAGGCTCCCCGCCGGGCGCGGCAGGCCGGCGATGCCGCGGCGCTCGCGCAGGCGGGCGGGAAACTCCTTGCCGCGGACGGCGCGGCGCGCGAGCCAGAGCGGCAGGGCGGGGGCTGCGAGCGTGGCGGCCGCCCGCCAGAAGGCGCCGGCGGGGCTCACGCGCGCCCCTCGGCAAGCGCCTCGGCACGCGCGGCGGCCGCGTCCATGGCCGCGGCGATCTCCGCCAGCACAGCGGTTTCGTCCGCATCCGGCGCGACCGCGATCGGCGGCCCGTAGACCATGCCGCCGCGACCGAAGGGCAGCGGGAAGATCATCCGGTCCCAGGTCTTCAGCCGCCGCCGCCGCGATACCGCGATGCCGACCGGTACCACCCTGGCGCCGGACAGCGCCGCGAGCCGCGCCACGCCTGGCTGGGCGACGCGGCGCGGCCCGCGCGGCCCGTCCGGCGTGATCGCCACGGTATGGCCGTCAGCGAGCAGGCGCATCAGCCCGCGGAAGCCTTCGAGCGCGCCCTTCGACGAACTGCCATAGGTCGCCTCGATGCCGAGGCGGGTCGCGATGTCGCCGATCAGCCGTCCATCGCGGTGGCGGCTGACCAGCACCACGCAGCGCATCCGCCCCGGCCCCGCTTCGCCGGCAAGCCGGTGCGTCCAGATGAAGGTCATCAGCGGCACCTGCTCGTGCCAGAACGCGCCGATCGCGGGCGTGCCCGACTCCCACACCGCGCGCGCGTGCTCGCGCCCCTCGATGCGCCAGTGCGTGGTGCGGTGGACGAGGCGGAGCCAGGCCGCGATGGCGGCCGCGCCAAGGGCGAGCACGCGGGGATGGCGCAGGAGTCGCTTGAGCACGCGGTCGGATCAGGCTGAAGGGCGCGCCGGGACCATGGCTCGGCGCGCTTAGCATGCGGCCGCGCGCGCGCCAAACCGCCCCGCGCGCGGTCGCAGGCAGCGCCGGACCTGCCACCCTGATCCGGAGCAACCCGGAGATCGGGGGTGCGGACGCCACACACGCGCTGTGCCCTGAGCGGCGGGATCCGGATCGCCCACCAGGTGATCGGCCAGGGGCCGATCGACCTCGTGTTCGTGCCCGGCTTCATCTCGAACCTGGAGCGGCACCTGGAGGAGCCGGGCTACAGCCGTCCGCTGCGCCGGCTCTCGGCGTTCGCCCGGGTGATCCATTTCGACAAGCCCGGTACCGGGCTCAGCGACCGGGTGGATGTGCAGCACCTGCCGGATCTGGGGACCCGGATGGACGATGTGCGTGCGGTGATGGATGCGGTCGGCAGCGGGCGCGCAGCGCTGCTCGCCGCCTCCGAGTGCGCGCCGATGTCGATCCTGTTCGCCGCCACCTACCCCGAGCGGACGCGCGCGCTGGTGCTCTACGGCGGCTACGCGCATTTCCACGGCGCGGTCTCGAGCGCCGAGCGGTCCGCCGCGTTCGTGCGCAGCGCCGAACAGGGTCGGGGCACCGGCGCCTCGCTCGCGAGCTTCGCGCCCGGTCTCGTGCACGACCCGCATTTCAGCGCCTGGTGGGCGCGCTTCGAGCGCCTCTCGGTCAGCCCGACCGCGGCGATCGCGCTCGCGCGGATGAACGCGACGATCGACGTGCGCGGCGTGCCCGGCGCGATCCGGGTGCCCACCCTGGTGATCCCCCGCCGCGACGATGCGCGTGTGAAGGTCGCCGCCGGCCGAGCGCCCGCCGAGCGCATCCCGGGGGCGCGGTTCGTCGAACTGTCCGGGCGCGACCACCCGATCTGGACCGGCGACATCGACCGCGTGGTCGATGCGATCGAGGAGTTCCCGACCGGCACGCACAGCGCCGCCGCGTCCGGCCGGGTGCTGGCGACCCTGGTGGTCGCCCATCTGGCCCATCCCGAACGCGCGGCAGCGCGGCTCGGCGACCGGCTCTGGGCTGAGCGTGTCGCGCACCTGTACGGC
>CALKJX010000006.1 GCA_937995555.1 uncultured Elioraea sp. | reverse complement strand
GAGGAGGCGGGGTTCTCGGCCCAGCGCCATCGGCTGCGCTTCAACGCGCTGCTCGCGCTGCCGCTGCTCGGCGGCACGATGGTGCTGGTGGCGGCCGGCTTCTCGATGCGGCCGTCGCGGCGCGGCGGCGTCGGCGTCATGATCGGCGCCGGCGTCGCCGCCGGGTTCTCGCTGTTCGTGCTGACCAAGGTGGTCGGCGAGTTCGGCGTCAGCGGCGCGCTGCCGGTCACGCTCGCCGCCTGGACCCCCACGGGGGTCGGGCTGATGCTCGCGGTGGCGATGCTGCTCCATCTCGAGGACGGCTGAGATGCGGCCCCGCCGCAAGGCCGCGGGTGCCGCGGTGCTCGTGTTGCTGCTCGCCGCCGCCGCTGCGGCGCAGACGCGCCGGCCGCTGACCGAGGCCGAGCGCCAGCCGGTCACCTTCACCGCCGGCGAGGTGGAATATGACGAGAACCGCGATCTCGTGATCGCGCGCGGTGGGGTCGAGGCCTGGCAGGGCGACCGCATCCTGCGGGCGCAGGAGGTCACGTTCCACCGCCCGACCGGGCGCGCGACCGCGCGCGGCGAGGTCGTGCTGATGGAGCCCGACGGCCAGGTGTTCTTCGCCGAGGAGGCGGAACTCACCGAGGATCTGCGCGACGGGGTGATCCGCGAACTGCGCGCGCTGCTCGCCGAGGGCGGCCGCCTCGCCGCGACCGGTGCGGTACGCTCGGGCGGCCGCGTGACCGAGATGGCGCGTGCGGTCTACTCGACCTGCGAGGCCTGCCGCGAGAACCCCGAGCGTCCGCCGCTCTGGCAGATCCGCGCCGACCGCGTCGTCCACGACGAGGAAGAGAAGACCGTCGAGTACTTCGACGCCACGTTGCAGATCGCCGGCATCCCGGTGTTCTACACGCCGTATTTCTGGCACGCCGATCCGTCGGCGAAGCGCCGCTCCGGCTTCCTGTTTCCCGATTTCGGCTCCAGCACGTTCCTCGGCGCCTTCTACCGCCAGCCCTATTACTGGGTGATCTCGCCGTCCGAGGACCTCACGCTTTCGCCGATGGTGACGACGCGCAAGGGCGGCGTGCTGTTCGGCGAGTGGCGACGGCGTTTCAACGCGGGCTTCGTCGTCACCTCGGGCAGCTTCACCTACGACCCGGACGAGACGCGCTGGCGCGGCAACATCGTCTCGACCGGCCGGTTCAGCCTCGACGACACGTGGCGCGCGGGGTGGGACGTGCGCCGCTCCTCGGACCGCGACTATATCCGCCGCTACCGGATCGGCGCCTTCAGCAACGCGGGCGTGCTGGTCAGCACGCCGTTCATCGAGGGCTTCGGCAGCAACTTCTACGCGCGCGCGGACGCCAATTTCTATCAGGGGCTCAGCACGCTCGATGCCGCGCGCCGCATCCCGATGGTGTTGCCGCGCGTCTATGCCGAGATCACCGGGATCCAGGACCCGCTCGGCGGTCTCTGGCGCGGCGATCTCGGCGTGTTCGCCACCACGCGACAGCTCGGCACCGATACCCGCCGCGTTGCCGCGCGCGTGAACTGGATGCTGCCGCTGCGCGGTGGATACGGCGACCTCTGGACGGTCGAGGCGAATCTCGATCTGCTCGGCTATCAGGTCGGCGGCGACACCAGCGTGACACCGCTGCCGGGCGGCGAGTCGGGCACGATCGGCCGGGCGCATCCCCAGGTGGCACTCACCTGGCGCTGGCCGTTGCTGCGCCCGGGCGGCTCGTGGGGCAGCCAACTGATCGAGCCGATCGTGCAGGTGGTGGCCGGACCGAATGTCGGGCTGGACCGGCGCATCCCGAACGAGGACAGCATCGATCTCGAGTTCTCCGATGCCTATCTCTTCGGCTTCAACCGTTTTCCCGGCCGCGACCGGCTGGACGGCGGGGTCCGTGTCAATGCCGGCCTGCGTGGCGCCTGGTACCTGCCCGGCGTGACGGTCGAGGGCATGTTCGGCCAGGCCTGGCGGGCGGCGACCGACGCGCTCTACCCGGCCGGCTCGGGGCTCGAAGGCCGGCGGTCGGACTATGTCGGCCGGCTCACCGTCATTCCCTCCGAGCACCTGGCACTCTCCTATCGCACGCGGCTCGACCGCGAGGACTTCGCGACGCGGCTGGCCGACGCCTCGGTGACGCTCAGCGGCTTCGGCCGCTACCTCACGGTCTCGTACCTCACTGCGCCGGCACAGCCGGAGGCCCTTCAGCCGACGGCGCGGCGCGAGCTCGGCGCCACGCTCGGCGGGCGCATCTGGGGCGACTGGAGCGGCTGGATCGGCGCCCGCCGCGATCTCGCCCGAGAGGCGATGGTGCAGTCCTATGCCGGGCTGCGCTACGAGGACGAGTGCTTCGCCTTCGTCGCCACCTATCTGCGCCGCTTCACCACCACCGGCACCGACGGCGCGGGGACCGATCTGATCTTCACCGTCGTGTTCAAGACCGTCGGCGAGATCGGCTTCTCGGCCCTGTGAGACCGGCCGGGCGGCCGTTGCGGCCGGCCCGCTTCGGGCCTATGCAGGGGTCGATGCGACGTGCGCTTGCCCTGATCGTGCTGGCGGTCCTCGCGGCCGTGCCCGCCGCGACGCCGGCGCGTGCGCAATCCGCCGGGATCGTCGCGGTCGTCAACGGTGACGTCATCACCACCTTCGATGTCGAGGCGCGCCGCCGCCTGTTCGCCGCCACCGCCGGCCTGCCGATGACGCGCGAGGTGCTCGACCGCATCACGCCGCAGGTGCGCCGGCTGTTGGTCGACGAGCGGCTCCGGCTGCAAGAGGTGCAGCGGCGCCGCATCCTGGTGACCGACGGCGAGATCGCCGCCGCGGTCGGGCGGATCGAGCAGCAGAACAACATGAGCCCGGGCGGGCTGCGCGCGAGCCTCGCGCGCCAGGGGATCGACATCCGCGCGCTGTACGGCCAGCTCCGCGCGACCATCGGCTGGAGCAAGCTGGTGCGCGCCGAGCTCGGTGCCCAGGCCGAGGTGGATCCGGAACTGGTGCGCGAACGGTTGCGTGCGCTGGAGGCGGCGGCGGGGCAGCCCGAGTTCCTGGTCGCCGAGATCTTCATCGCCGTCGATGACCCGCGCCAGGAACCGGAGGCGGAACGCACGGCCGCCGACCTGATCGACCAGCTCCGCCGCGGCGCCCCGTTCCCGGCCGTCGCGGCGCAATTCAGCCAGGCGCAGTCGGCCGAACAGGGTGGGGACCTGGGCTGGATCCGGCTCGGCCAGCTCGAGCCCGAGGTCGAGGCCGTGGTGACGCAGATGCCGCCCGGCGCGATCTCGACGCCGATCCGCACCGCCGGCGGGTTCTCGATCGTCACGCTGCGCGCCCGCCGCGAGGTCGGCCGCGACTTGGCCACCCTGCTGACGCTGCGCCAGGTGGTGTTCCCGTTCGATGCGCCGCTCGACCCGCAGCGGCCGACCCCGCAGCAGATCCGCCAGGTCGAGACCGCCGGGCGTGTCTCCGACAGCGCGCGCGGCTGCGATGCGCTGGCCCAAGCGGCGCGGGCGGCGGGCGGGGCGCAGGTGGGCGAGCCGGTCGAGATCCGGCTCGAGACGCAGACGCCGCAGCTCCGCCAGATTCTCGGCGGGCTTGCCGCGGGCCGCGCCACCCAGCCGCTGATCGCGCCGGACGGCGTGGCGCTGATGATGGTCTGCGCCCGGCGGACCGAGAACCTCGCCGCGCCGAACCCCGAGGCGATCACCGAGACGATCCTGCGCGAGCGCGTCGATCTGCTCTCGCGCCAGATGATGCGCGACCTGCGCCGCCGCGCCGAGATCGACTTCCGCGCGTGAGTGCGGCGCCGCTCGCACTGACCATGGGCGAACCGGCGGGGATCGGCGGCGAGATCGCGCTCGCCGCATGGTCGCGCCTGCGCGTGTCGGGACCGGGCTTCGTCGCGATCGACGATCCCGACCGGCTCGCCGCCCTCGCGCGCCGTCTCGGCCGTGACGTGCCGGTGCGTGCGGTGGCCTCGCTCGCCGAGGGCGCGGCCACCTTCCTG
>CALKJX010000005.1 GCA_937995555.1 uncultured Elioraea sp. | reverse complement strand
GGTGATCGGCCCGCTCTACGTGTACTCCTGACCGCCTAAACCGACGGTGGCGCGGCCGCCCGAGCGGGCGGCTCGCGCACAGTCGTCAGGATCGCCGCCCCGCCGAGCAGGAACCCGAGGATGGTCGCCATTCCGGCGCGCTGGCTGTCGAAGACAGCCGTTGCCCAGGCCAGCGCCGCCGGTCCCGCGAAGGCCGTGATCCGGCCCGAGAGCGCGAAGAGCCCGAAATACTCCGAGGCCTGCTCGATCGGCGCGAGCCGCGCCATGAGGGTGCGGCTCGCCGCCTGGGCCGGGCCGAAGAACACGCCGAGCGGCAGGGCCAGCAGCCAGAACCAGAGTTTGCCCTCGACCAGCAGCAGCGTGCCGCCGATCGCGCCGAGCGCGCCGAGCGACAGCAGCACCGTGCGCTTCGGCCCGATCGCGTCGTCGACGAAGGCGAACAGCCCCGCGCCGATCCCGGCGGTGATGTTCATCGCGATGCCGAGCAGGATGATCTCGTCGGTCGCCATGCCGAAGGTGCCGGCGGCGTAGATCGCACCGAAATTGAACAGCGTGTTCAGCCCGTCGGTGTAGAGCAGCCGCGCGAGCAGGAACCGCGTGACGGCCGGGCGGCGGCGGAGCTCGGGGATCAGCCGTGCCATCGCCGCCATGCCGGACCGGATCGCCGCGCCGATCGGCGCGCGCCGCGGTGCGTCGGGCACGAAGAGAAAGAGCGGCCAGCAGAACACCCCGTACCAGACGGCGACCAGCGGGTTGGTCGCGCGCACATGCTCGGCCTCCGCCCGGACGAGCGGGAACAGCGGCGGGTCGGGCTGGATCAGCAGCACCAGACACAGCAAGAGGCAGGACAGCCCGCCGACATAGCCCGCGCCCCAGCCCCAGCCGGAAATGCGCCCCATCATCGGCCGCGGTGCGACGTCCACCAGCATGGCGTTGTAGAAGACCGTGCCGAGCTCGAAGGCCAGGGTCGCGAGCACCACCATAAACAGCGCGAACGGCACGGCGGCAGGGTCGGGTCGCACCCACCAGAGGGCCGCACAGGTGACAACCGCCATCGCCGTGAAGCCGGCGAGCCACCGCTTGCGCCCGCCCGCGCCGTCGGCGACCGCGCCGAGCGGCGGCGAGAGCACGGCGATCAGCACCCCCGCGATCGCCATCGCGAACCCCCACTGCGAGGTGCCGATTGTCTCGCTCTCCGCGACCGCCTGCACGAAGTAGGTGGCGAAGACGAAGGTGCCGATCACGGCGGGGAAGGCGCTGTTTGCCCAGTCGTAGAGCGACCACGCAATGACGGCGCGCCGGCGTTCGCGCGGCAGGTCGGCCAGCCGCGTGATGTCGTCGATCCGCACCGTCACGCCAGCGCTGCGACCGCCCGTGTGGCGACCACCACGGCCGGCAGCACCGGCCGCGCGCCGAGCTCGGCCAGCACGCGCTCGGCGGCGACCCAGCGCGCGCCCGTGCCTGCGCGCACCGCCTCGACACCGCCCTGGGCGAGCACCGCCGCAGCGAGCCGCGCCTGCGCGTCGGCAAGATCGTCGGCGACCGAGGCGAGCGCACGCGCGGTCCAGCCATCCGACGCATCGACATGGCGGGCAGCCGCGCGCACCGCATCCGGCCCGAGCCCGGCGCCGGCCGCGAACCACGCCTCCATGCCGGCGTCCGGCGCCACGCCCGCCTCGGCCGAGAGCCGCAGGATCGCCGGCGCCATCGCCGCCGCCCCGCCGGTCGGATCGCGCTCCAGCAGTGCCGGCAGCAATGCGGCGACATGGTCGCGGTAGGGCGCAGCGGCCTCGGCGATGCGCAGACCCGGGGCGAGCACGCGGCCGAAGCCGCGCGCGGCCCCCTCCTGCGCGCGCCGCCAGGCGAGGAAGCGCGGATAGAGCGACTTGGGGTCGCCGCCTGCGCCGTCCTCCGCCTCCGCCGCGGACCGCAGAGGGGCAAGCCCAAGCGCCTCGCGCGCCACCAGCGCCGCCGTCGCCGCCGCCTCCGGCGCAATGCCGTCGGCGAGCCGTGCGAACGCCCCGAGCCCCATGCGGTCGAGCAAGTCATTGGTGAGCAGCATCGCCACCAGGTCGCGCCGGAGCGGATGCGCGGCGATCGCCGCAGCGAAGCGCTCGCGCACGGCCGCCGGGAAATAGGCGGCGAGATCGGCTGCGAAGGCCGGATCGTCGGGCAGCGGCGAGGCGATCAGGGCGTCGGTCAGCCACAGCTTGGCGTGCGAGAGCAGCACGATCAACTCGGGCCGCGTCAGCCCCGCAGCGCCGCGCTCGGCAAGCGCCTGCGCGTCCGGCAGTCCGGCTACCGCGCGGTCGAGCCGGCCCTCGGCCTCCAGCCGCGCGATCAGCGCCGCGTGCGGGCCGACCGCGGTCGGGTCCATGCCCTCCAGCGAGACGCCGAGCGACTGGCGCGCGTTGGTGGCGAGCACGTGCGCGGCGACATCCTCGGTCATCGCGACCAGCAGGCCGTCGCGCTGCTTGGCGGTGAGCTCACCCTCCTGCACCAGCCCGTCGAGCAGGATCTTCAGGTTCACCTCGTGGTCGGAGGTGTCCACGCCTGCCGAGTTGTGCAGGCTGTCGGTATCGACGCGCACGCCCGCACGCGCCGCCTCGACGCGCGCGGCCTGGGTGAGCGCGAGATTGGCACCCTCGCCGATCACCTTCACCCGGATCGCGGTCGCATCGATGCGGATCGCGTCATTGGCGCGGTCGCCGGCTTCCGCGTGGCTCTCGTGGCTCGCTTTGACGAAGGTGCCGATGCCGCCGAAATAGAGCAGATCGGCCTGCATGCCGAGGATCGCGCGCATTACCGCATCGGGCGGCGGACGCTCGACCGTGATGCCGAGCATCGCGCGCGCCTGGGCCGAAAGCGGCACGGTCTTGGCGTTGCGCGGATAGACCCCGCCGCCGGCGCTGAGCTTGCTCTTGTCGTAGTCGGCCCAGGACGAGCGCGGCAGCGCAAACAGGCGCTTGCGCTCCTGGAACGACACCGCCGGATCGGGATCGGGGTCGAGGAAGATGTGGCGGTGGTCGAAGGCCGCGCGCAGCCTGAGCGCCTGCGACAGCAGCACGCCGTTGCCGAACACGTCACCCGACATGTCTCCCACACCAATGACGTCGATCGGCTCGCGGTCGATATCGACGCCGAGCTCGCGGAAATGGCGCCGGATGCAGACGAAGGCGCCGCGCGCGGTGATGCCCAGACCCTTGTGGTCGTAGCCCTTGGAGCCGCCCGAGGCGAAGGCGTCGCCGAGCCAGAAGCGGCGTTCGAGCGCGATGCCGTTGGCGATGTCGCTGAAGGTGGCGGTGCCCTTGTCGGCGGCGGCGACGATGTAGGTATCGTCGCCGTCGCGCCGCACCACGCGATCAGGCGGCACCACCTTGCCGCCGACACGGTTGTCGGTGAGGTCGAGCATCGCGCCGATCAGCAGCCGGTAGCAGGCGATGCCCTCGGCCATCAGCGCCTCGCGATCGCGTGCGGCATCGCCCGTGGGCGCGGGCGGGCGCTTCAGCACGAACCCACCCTTGGCGCCGGTCGGCACGATCACGGTGTTCTTCAGCGTCTGCGCCTTCATCAGCCCGAGGATCTCGGTGCGGAAGTCCTCGCGCCGGTCCGACCAGCGGATCCCGCCGCGCGCGACGGGCCCGCCGCGCAGATGCACGCCCTCCATGCGCGGCCCGTGCACATAGATTTCCCGGAACGGCACGGGTTGCGGCAGGTCGCCGACCGCGCGGCTGTCGATCTTGAAGGCGATCGTGGGGGCGGCGGGGTCGCGGAAGAAGCTCGTGCGCACCACGCCGTCGAGGGCGGCGCGCATGCGCGTCAGGATGCGGTCCTCGTCGGGGCTCTCGACGGCATCGAGCACGGCGCGCCAGCGTTCCGCGAGCGCGGCCTCGGCGGCGATGTTGCGCGCCCCGTCCGGATCGAAGCGGGCGTGGAACAGATCGACCAGCAGCCGGGTCGCCTCCGG
>CALKJX010000004.1 GCA_937995555.1 uncultured Elioraea sp. | reverse complement strand
CAGTCCCAGCTCGCCTCCTCGGCCGGCACGGCGCAGATCCTGGGCGAGATCGATCTGCGCGGCGGCACGCTCGATCTCGGCATCACGCTCGCCCCGCTCGGCGCCGAGCCGCTGCCGCGCATCGGCCTGCGCGCGGCCGGCGCGTGGCAGGCGCCGCTGCGCGTCGCCGAGACGGCGGGCGCGGCCCGGTTCCTCGCCGAGCGGGCGGCTCAGGCGCGGCGTTGATGCCGGATCGCCGGAGGTTTCACCGTCGGCGATCCGGCATCAGTCGATGCGTTTGCGCGCGGCCGCCCCACCAGCCCCGCGCGCGATGCCCACTGGCCGAAGGTCAAGCCTCCGGCCAGCGAGCATGAGCCTCGGCGAGCGCGAACACGCGCAGCGCCGAGGCGAGCGGGATCGCGGGATCGGCGCGGCCGGCGTCGATCTCGGCGATCAGCGCGGCGAGGGCGAGGCCACGACGTTGCGCTGCCGCTTCGAGCGCTGCCCAGAACGATGGCTCCAGGGCCACGGAGGTGCGGTGCCCCGCCAGGCTCACCGAGCGCTTCTCGAGATGCCGTGCGGTCATCCGCCGCCCGGCAGGGTGGTGCCAGGGCGTGTCATCTCTTCCGGCCGCACCAGGGCGTCGAACTCCTCGCCGGTGAGATGACCGAGTGCGATCGCCGCCGCGCGCAGCGTGATGTTGTCGGCGACCGCCCTCTTGCCGATCGCGACCGCCCTGTCGTAGCCGAGGCGGGGGCTGAGCGCGGTCACCAGCATCAGCGAGTTGGCGACATGGCGCTCGATCTGCGGCTCGTTGGGCTGGAGCTTCTCGACCATGTTGTGCGCGAAGCCCTCGGCCGCATCGGCGAGCAGCCCGCAGGATTGCAGCACGGCATGGATGATCACGGGCTTGAACACGTTGAGCTGAAGTTGGCCGTGGCTCGCCGCGACCGTCACCGTCGTGTGGTTGCCGATCGCCTGCGCGCAGACCTGGGTCAGCGCCTCGACCTGGGTCGGGTTGGTCTTGCCCGGCATGATGGAGGACGAGAGCCCGTCGGCCGGCACGATCAGCTCGGCGATCCCCGCACGCGGTCCGCTGCCGAGCAGGCGGATGTCGTTGCCGATCTTCATCAGCGTGACGGCGAGGCCGGACAGCGCGGCGGACAGGGCGACGAGCGCGTCATGTGCCGCCATCGCCTCGAACTTGAGCACCGCCGGCGTATAGGCTCGACCTGTGAGCGCCGAGAGGCGCTCACAGAACACGCGGTCGAACGCCGGATGGCGGTTCAGCCCCGTGCCGACGGCGGTGCCGCCCTGCGGCAGCATGGCGAGATCGGTGCGTGTGGCGCGCACGCGGGCGATCGCGTGGGCGAGCTGCGCGGCGAAGGTCGCGAATTCCTGCCCCAGCGTCATCGGCACCGCGTCCATCATGTGGGTGCGGCCGAGCTTGACGATCCGCTCCCAGGCTTCGGCGCGGGCGGCGAGGGCGACGCGCAGCGCATCGAGCGCGGGCAGCAGCCGGTGCTCCACCGCCTCGATCGCGGCGACGTGCATCGCCGTGGGGAAGGAGTCGTTCGAGGACTGGCCGCGATTGACGTGGTCGTTCGGGTGCACCGGATCGCGCGCGCCGAGCGGGCGGCCGAGCATCTGCGCGGCGCGGTTGGCGATCACCTCGTTCGCGTTCATGTTGGTCTGGGTGCCCGAGCCGGTCTGCCAGACCGGCAGCGGGAAGTGCTCATCCAGCCTGTTCGCCGCGATCTCGGCGGCGGCGGCGATGATCGGCTCGGCGATCGCGCGCGGCAGTTCGCCGAGCTCCAGGTTCGCCTCCGCCGCGGCCTGCTTCTGCAGGCCGACGGCGCGGATGAGCACGGGCGGGAAGCGTTCGACGCCGATCCGGAACAGGCGTCGCGCGCGCTCGGTCTGCGGCCCCCATAGCTTGTCCGCCGGGATCTCGATCGTGCCCAGGCTGTCGGTCTCGGTGCGGGTGGCATCGGTCATGCGACGGTCTCCGGTGCGAGGCGGGTCGCGGCCCAGCGCGCGGCCTCGGCGACTACAGGGTCGGGATCCTGCGCGAGCTCCTGCGCGATCGCGCGCAGCGACGGATTGCCGCTGTTGCCGATCGCGATCAGCACGTTGCGCACGAAGCGGCTGCGCCCGCTGCGCTTGACCGGGCTGCCCGAGAAGAACGCCCGGAAGCCCGCATCGTCGAGGCGGGCGAGGGCGACGAGCGGCGGCGCCCTGAGGTCGTCGCGCGCGTGCAGCTTCGCCTCGCGCGCGACCTGCGCGAACCGGTTCCACGGGCAGACCGCGAGGCAGTCGTCGCAGCCATAGATGCGGTTGCCGAGCGCGGGCCGCAGCGCCTCCGGAATCGGCCCCGCGTGTTCGATCGTGAGATAGGAGATGCAGCGCGTCGCGTCGAGCTGGTAGGGCGCGGGGAAGGCGTCGGTCGGGCAGATGTCGAGGCAGCGGCGGCAGGAGCCGCAGCGATCGGCGTGCGGCGGATCGGGCGCGAGATCGAGCGTGGTGTAGATCTCGCCGAGGAACAGCCAGGAGCCGTGGCGGCGCGAGACCAGGTTGGTGTGCTTGCCCTGCCAGCCGATGCCGGCCTGCGCGGCGAGCGGCTTCTCCATCACCGGCGCGGTGTCGACGAACACCTTCAGCCCGGCCCCGAAGCGGGCGTGCAGGAAATGGCCGAGCAGCTTGAGCCGCCCCTTCACCACCTCATGGTAGTCGCGGCCACGCGCATAGACGCTGATCGTGCCGACCTCGCGGCGGGCGAGCGTCGCCATCGGATCGCCGTCCGGCGCGTAGGACATCCCCAGCGCGATCACGCTGACGGCCTCGGGCCAGAGCGTCCGCGGATGCGCCCGCTCAGCGACGCGATCCTCCATCCAGCCCATGGTGCCGTGCCGCCCGGCGGCGAGGAAGGCGTCGAGCCGGGCGCGCGCCTCGGGCGGCAGTGTGGCGCGGGTGAAGCCGACCGCGTCGAAGCCGAGACGGGCCGCCTCGGCGCGGATCAGCGCCTTCGCGTCAGCCGCGGCCACGGTAGGGTGCGACCTCCTGGGGCGGAATCCACACGCCCTCGGGCGGCGCGCCCGTCTGCCAGAACACGTCGATCGGCATGCCGCCGCGCGGATACCAATAGCCGCCGATGCGCAGCCATCGGGGTGTGAGCAGATCGACCACGCGGCGCGCGACCATCAGCGTGCAGGCCTCGTGGAAAGCGCCGTGGTTGCGGAAGCTCGCCAGGAACAGTTTCAGCGACTTGCTCTCCACGATCCACTGATCCGGGATGTAGTCGAGCACCAGGTGCGCGAAATCGGGCTGCCCGGTGAGCGGGCAGAGCGAGGTGAACTCGGGGCAGGCGAATCGCACGACGTAGGCAAGGCCGGGTTCGGGATTCGGCACGCGCTCGATCAGCGCCTCCGAGGGCGAGGCGGGGATGGTGCTCTTCCGGCCGAGCAGGGTCAGGCCCTCATGGCCCGTCATGTGTCGTCTCCCTGCGCCCACCGGGCGGCGAGCGCGGCCGCGTGGGCGTCGAAGCGGCCGTCCAGGATGGCGGCGCGCAGGCCGCGCATCAGCGCCTGATAATAGTGCAGGTTGTGCCATGTCAGCAGCATCGGACCGAGCATCTCCCCGGACTTGATCAGGTGATGCACATAGGCGCGCGAGTGCCGCGCACAGGCGGGGCAGGCGCAGTCGGGGTCGAGCGGGCGCGGATCGTCGGCGAAGCGGGCGTTGCGCAGGTTCAGCATCCCGCGCGAGGTGTAGGCGCGGCCGGTGCGGCCCGAGCGCGTGGGGATCACGCAGTCGAACATGTCGATGCCGCGTGCGACCGCGCCGACGATGTCGGCCGGCGTGCCGACGCCCATCAGGTAGCGCGGCCGGTCGGCCGGCAGCGGGGGCACGGTGACGTCCAGCATCGCGAACATGGTCTCCTGGCCCTCGCCGACCGCGAGCCCGCCGACGGCGTAGCCCTCGAAGCCGATCGCGGTCAGCGCCGCGACACTCTCGGCGCGCAGGTCGGGATAGACGCCGCCCTGGACGATGCCGAACAGGCCGTGGCCCTCGCGGGCGATGAAGGCGCCGCGCGAGCGCGCCGCCCAGCGCATGGAAAGCCGCATCGACGCGGCCGCCTCGGCCTCGGTCGCGGGGAACGGCGTGCATTCGTCGAGCACCATGGTCACGTCCGCGCCGAGCGCGTGCTGGATCGCGACCGCGCGCTCGGGTGTCAGCCGGTGCTCGGAGCCGTCGAGATGGCTGCGGAAGGTCACGCCGGTCTCGTCGAGGGTGCGCAGTTGCGACAGCGACATCACCTGGAAGCCGCCGCTGTCGGTGAGGATGGCGCCCTGCCAGTCCATGAAGCGGTGCAGCCCGCCGAGGGACGCGATGCGTTCGGCGCTCGGGCGCAGCATCAGGTGATAGGTGTTGCCGAGCACCATGCGCGCGCCGGTCGAGCGCACGGCCTCCGCCGTCATGGCCTTCACCGTACCGGCAGTGCCGACCGGCATGAACACGGGTGTGGCCACGTCGCCATGCGCGGTGTGCAGCACGCCGGCGCGGGCGGCCCCGTCGGTCGCGGTCACGGTGTGGCGCAGGGTCATGCGGCGCGCTCCAGCAGCGTGGCGTCGCCGTAGGAGGCGAAGCGGTAGCCGGCGGCGAGCGCATGCGCGTAGGCCGCGAGGATGCGCTCGCGGCCGGCGAAGGCGGCGACCAGCACCATCAGCGAGGTGCGCGGCAGGTGGAAATTGGTGAGCAGCAGATCGGCGGCGCGGAAGTCGAACCCCGGCGTGATGTAGAGGTCGGTCTCGCCCGTCCAGGGCTGCACGGTTCCGGTCGCGCGTGCGGCCGTCTCCAGGGTGCGCAGGCTGGTCGTGCCGACCGCGACGATCCGCCCGCCGGCCTCGCGGGTCGCGGCGACCGCGCGGGCCGTCTCGGCCGGCAGGGTCGCGCGCTCGGCATGCAGGCGATGCGCGCGCACGTCCTCCACACGGATCGGCAGGAAGGTGCCGGCGCCGACATGCAGCGTGACATGCGCGAGGCGGATGCCGCGCGCGGCGAGCGCCTCCATCAGACGCGGCGTCAGATGGAGCCCCGCAGTGGGGGCGGCGACCGCGCCGGGATGGCGCGCGAAGATGGTCTGGTAGTCCTCGGCATCGGCCGGGGTCGGGCCGTGATCCCGGCTGATGTAGGGCGGGAGCGCGAGTGCGGCGGCTGAAGTCGGATCGTCCGCGAAGCGCAGCCGCACGATGCCGCCCGCGCGCGCGAGCACCTCGGCGGTGGTGGCGCCGAAGTCGATCACGGTGCCGGGCTTCAGGCGCCGGGCATTGCGCGCGAGCGCGGCCCAGGTGCCGTCGGGCAGCGGGTGGTCGAGGGTCACGCCGACGCGCGCACTGCCGGCCGTGCCTTCCAACTGCGCAGGGATGACGCGCGTATCGTTCACCACCATGAGGTCGCCGGGGCGCAGAACCGCGGGCAGATCGGCGACGATGCGGTCCTCCAGCCGGTCGCGGCGCACCACCAGCAGGCGCGCGGCATCGCGCGGCCGCGCCGGTTCCTGCGCAATCCGTTCCGGCGGCAGCGCGTAGTCGTAATCGGCGAGCGCGAACACGTCCGGCGCCAGACCCTCAGGCGTAGGTGGCGATCTCGATCAGGTTGCCGTCGGGGTCGCGGCAATAGACCGAGGTGATCGGGCCGAGCGCGCCGTCCTTGGCGACCGGCCCCAGCTCGACCTTCACGCCGAGCCCGTGCAGGTGATCGATCACCTCGTCGGGCGTGACGGTGACGATGAAGCAGAGATCCTGCGTGCCCGGCGCGGCGGCGATGCCGCTCCACCATTCCTGCTGCGTGGCCTCGACCGGGCGGAGGTTGAGCTTCTGCCCGCCGAAGGCGAGCGCGGTGCGCAAATGCGGGCCGAAGGTGATCCGTTCCATGCCCAGCACCTTCTGGTACCAGGCGGCGGCGATCTCCACGTCCTTCACCGTGATCACCAGGTGGTCGAGGCGGTCGACGGCGAAACGCATCACCCTGCCTTCGGCAGCTTGGCGGTGACCTCGATCTCGATGCGCATGGCATCGGTCGCGAGGCCGGCGTGGATCAGGGTCGATGTCGGGCGCGCCTTGCCGAGATACTTCTTGATCACGGGCCAGCACGGCTCCCAGTCCTCGCGCTTCGGCACGATGAAGAAGGCGCGCACGACATCGTCGAGCGAGGCGCCGGCCTCGGCGAGCGCGGCGGCGATGTTCCTGAAGCACTGCTCGGCCTGGGCGACCACGTCGTCCGCGATGGTCATCCGCGCGTAGTCGTAGCCCGTGGTGCCGGACAGCCAGACATACTCGCCGTCCACGACCGCACGGGAGTAGCCGATCTGCTCCTCGAACAGGGAGCCTGAGGAGATGTGCTTGCGCATGATGGGGTTCCTGGGGTGGGCGCGGGAGGGGTACGGCCGTCGGCGCGACAAGCCGCGCCGGACTCCCGTTGCGGGCCTTTCCTGAAGGCCTCTCTTCCTACTCCAGCCCGTCGTAGAAGTCGTTGCCCTTGTCGTCGATGACGATGAAGGCGGGGAAGTTCTCGACCTCGATCCGCCAGACCGCCTCCATGCCGAGCTCGGGATACTCCAGCACCTCGACCTTGCGGATGCAGTCCTTGGCGAGCCGCGCCGCCGGCCCGCCGATCGAGGCGAGATAGAAGCCGCGATACCTGCGACAGGCCTCGCGCACCGCGCGCGAGCGGTTGCCCTTGGCGAGCATCACCAACGATCCGCCTGCGGCCTGGAACTGGTCGACGTAGCTGTCCATCCGCCCGGCCGTGGTCGGGCCGAAGCTGCCCGTGGCGTAGCCTGCCGGCGTCTTTGCCGGCCCGGCGTAATAGACCGGATGGTTGCGCAGATACTCGGGCATGGGCTCGCCGCGATCGAGCCGCTCCTTGATCCTGGCGTGCGCGATGTCGCGCGCCACCACCATGGGCCCGGTCAGCATCACGCGCGTCTTGACCGGGTACTTCGACAGCGTCGCGCGGATCTCGTCCATTGGACGGGTCAGGTCGATCGCCACCCTCTCGCCGCCGAGATGGTCGTCGGTCGTTTCGGGCAGGTACTTCGCGGGATCGGTCTCGAGCTGTTCGAGGAACACGCCCTCGGGCGTCACCTTGGCGAGGATCTGGCGGTCGGCCGAGCAGGACACGCCGATGCCGACGGGGAGGGACGCGCCGTGGCGCGGCAGGCGGATCACGCGCACGTCGTGGCAGAAATACTTGCCGCCGAACTGCGCGCCGATGCCCAGGCGGCGGCTGATCTCCAGCACCCGCAGCTCGGCCTCGAGGTCGCGGAAGGCGTGGCCCGCGGCGCTTCCCTGGGTCGGCAGGCCGTCGAGCCAGCGCGTGGAGGCGAGCTTGACCGTCTTCAGCGTCGCCTCGGCCGAGGTGCCGCCGATCACGATCGCCAGGTGATAGGGCGGGCAGGCGGAGGTGCCGAGCGTCTTCATCTTCGTCTCGATGAACTGATACAGACGCTCGGAATTCAGGATCGCGCGCGTCTCCTGGAACAGGAAGGTCTTGTTCGCCGACCCTCCGCCCTTGGCGACGAACATCAGATGGAACTCGTCGGCGTGATCGTCGCCGGGCGCGGCCATGATGTCGAACTGCACCGGCAGGTTGTTGCCGGTGTTGACCTCGTCGAACATGGTCAGCGGCGCCATCTGCGAGTAGCGCAGGTTGGTCTCGGTGAAGGTGCGGAACACGCCGCGGGCGAGCGCCTCCTCCTCGTTGCCCTCCACCCAGACGCGCTGTCCCTTCTTGCCGAACACGATCGCCGTGCCGGTGTCCTGGCACATCGGCAGCACGCCGCCTGCGGCGATGTTCGCGTTCTTGAGGAACTCGAGGGCGACGTAGCGGTCGTTCTCCGAGGCCTCGGGGTCGTCGAGAATCGCGCGGAGCTGGCGCAGATGGCCGGGCCGCAGCAGGTGCGAGGTGTCGTGGAAGGCCTGGAAGGCGAGCTCGGTCAGCGCCTCGGGCGCGATCGTCAGCACGCGCCGGCCGGCGGCCTCGATCGCGGCGACACCGCCGACGTCGAGCCGCTTCCAGGGCGTCTCGGAAGGCCCGAGCGGGAACATCGGGCTGTAGAGGAACTCGCCGGTG
>CALKJX010000003.1 GCA_937995555.1 uncultured Elioraea sp. | reverse complement strand
GGCCTGGAGGAGGCGCTGGCGGACCGGCTCTCGTTCCGCCGCTTCCGCGGCTTCGGCTTGGATGATGCCGCTCCGGAAGAGACGACGCGGTGCCGGTTCCGCGCCGCGCTGGCCGAGCGCAGCCTGGCCGGGCGCTGTTCGCCGGACCGAACCGGCAACTCGACGCGAAGGGGCTGATGCTGAAGGCGGGCACGTTGATCGACGCGACGCTGGTCGAGGCCGCGGCGGCACCCCCGCCGGTCCGTGAGGGGGAGGTCTCCACGACAGATCCCGAGGCGGGCTTCACGCGGCGCGGCCGGAACAGCTTGTTTGGCTTGACGGCGCACGTGGCGGTCGACCTTGGCTCCGATCTGCTGCGCGAGGCGATCCCGACCGGCGCCGAGGTCGGCGATAGCGTCGTGGCCGACGTTCTGGTGCAGGATGATGAAGCCGCGGTGTTCATGGATAGGGCCTATTCCAGCGCGCCCCGGCGGGCCGCGCTGGCCGAGGCGGGCATCACCGATGGCATCATGCGTCGCGCGCATGCACTGCGTCTGCTGGCACTCCGACAACGCTGGATGAACCGCGCGCTCGCACCGATCCGCGCCCGGGTCGAGCGCAGCTTCGGAACCCTCAGGCGCAGCCATGGCTGGCGTCGGGTGCGCCATCGCGGCCTCGCTCGCAACTGCGCCCACCCGCACCTGCTCTGCACCGCGCTGAACCTGCACCGTGCCGAACGGCTCATCGCCTGACAGCAGAGAGGCGTCTGGAGACGACGTCCCAGTGCAGCGAAGCGCGCAGCGCCGCAAGGCAGACAGCCACGCCGACCAAACCTCGCGGCAGTCAGCCCGAACCAGCCTCCTTCGGCAGAGATCTCCAGGTGATCCACTCCGGCGGGCATGACCGATCGGTGATGGGCGGGAACAGCGGCGACTACGATGCCGGACCCGTCGCCTCCGACGTGTTCCACCGCATGGTCGCGCGCGGTCAGGTGTGCGGCGAGAACTTCCGCATCATCTGGCAGAGCGTGCCGTTCCCGACATCGTCCTTCGCCTACGCGCACGACCTCAGACCGGAGCTCGTCGAGAAGATCAAGCAGTGCTTCTACGGCTTCCGCTTTCCCGAGGAGATGACACGCGATCCCGGCGGCAACGACCGTTTCGTGCCGGCGACCTATCTGAAGGACTGGGAGCCGGTGCGTTTCGTCGCCGACAAAATGAACGCGCCCTACACGCGCACCGCATCCGATGTCGAGGCGCGCTGCGAGGCCGAGGCCGAGGCACGCCCGCGCACGGCACGCGAGCAGCAGCGGCGCCAGCAACAGCAGGAGCCCGGCCGGACGCGGTGACGCGACGGGCATGACCGGCGCGAACGGCGTCGCCCTCGAGCTCCGGGAGCTCAGCAAGACCTATGCGCCGGGCAGGCCCGTGCTGCATGGCATCGACCTGGCGGTGCAGGGGTCCGGCATCACCGCGGTGATCGGCCCCTCCGGCACCGGCAAACCGACGCTGATACGCTGCATCAACCGCCTGGTTGAGCCGAGTGCGGGCGAGATCCGGCGGCACGGGCAGAGGATCTCGCGCGGCTGCGCAGGCGCGCCCTCCCCCTCGCGCGCTGGCGCATCGGCATGGTGTTCCAGCAGTACAATCTCGTCGAGCGTCTCTCCGTGATGGATAACGTCCTCTCGGGCCGGCTCGCCCATGTGCCGCTCTGGCGCGCCTGGCTCAGGCGCTACCCGGAGCGGGACATCGCGCGCGCCTTCGCCCTGCTCGACGCGGTCGGCCCGCCCGAGCACGCGCGCCGTTGCAGGAGCCCGACCTGCTGCTCGCCGACCAGCCGACCTCCTCGCTCGATGCGAAGACCCCGGTCGAGATCATGGAGCTGATCGCGACACTCTGCGGCGAGGCGGGGATTCCGGTGATCGTCAACATCCACAACGTGCCGTTGGCGAAGCGGTCCGCGCGGCACATCATCGGCATGGCGGACGGGCGGATCGTGTTCGACGGCCCGCCCGAGGCGCTGGAGGAACACAACCTCGTGCAGATCTAAGGCGGGGAGGAGTGACTGTGAGCGCGGAGGCCGTGCGGCACGCCTTCGCCCCGAACTGGGCCGCGCGCGCGGGACTTTTCGCGCTCGCACTCTATGCGGCCTACGCCGCCTCGCAGCTCGATGTCACCCTCGCGCGGCTGATGATCGGCTTGGGCGAGGCGGGGTGGTTGCTCGGCAAGATGCTGCCGCCCAGTTTCGCGCGCTGGGAGCTGCTGGCCGAGCGCATGCCGGAGAGCCTGCAGATCGCCTCCATCGCCTCGGCGGTCGGCACGCGCTTTCTTTCCCGGTCGCGCTGTTCGCCGCGCGCAACCTGATGCCGTGCTGGATCAGCGGGCCTGCGCGGGGCTCCATCGGCCTCTGCCGGTCGCTGCACCACGTCATCGGCGCGATCCTGTCCGTCAAGCCGGTCGGCTTCGGCGCCCTCGCCGGCATCTGCGCCCGGGTGGTCGCCTCGATCGGCTTCATCGCCAGGCTGTTCGCCGAGGCGATCGAGGAGATCTCGCCCGAACAGGTCGAGGCGGTGCGCGCCACCGGGGCGGGCTTCGTCGCAGCGCTGCTCTACGGCGTGCTGCCGCAGGTCGCTTCGCGCTTCGTCGGCTTCTGCATCTACCAGGTGGACTCGAACCTCCGGAACTGCACCATGGTCGGCGGGGTCGGCGCCGGCGGGATCGCGGGCACGCTGTTCGCTGCCTTCAAGCGCTTCGACTTCGACTTCGTCGCCGCGATCCTGATCATCATCATGGCGCTGATCATCGCCGCCGAGCTGGTGGCGACACGCGTGCGGGCCGCCTTGCAATGAGCGCGACGGCGTCGTCGCCCGGCGCGACCCTGCGGCACCGCTGCTGCGCGAGTGGACGTGCTCAAGCCCGCGCCAGCGCCTCGCGCGCTTCGCGATCTGGCTCGGCATCGCCGCCGCCCTGGTGTGGTCGGTGCGCACGATCGAGATCATACCGGAGTTCCTCGCCGACCCGCCGGAGCAGATGGCGGATCTGCTGATCCGCATGTGGCCGTCCGATCCGTGCCACTAGCCAGACGCGGTGCACGCAGCGCTGATCGAGACGATCCACATCGCCACGCTCGGCACCATCCTCTGCTTCGCGTTCGCGGCGCCCATCGCGCTGCTCGCCTCGCGCATCATCACGCCGGTGCCGGCGCTGAACGCGTTCGCGCAACTGATGCTGGTATCGTCACGGTCGGCGAACACGCTGGTCTGGGCGCTGGTGTTCGTCGCGATGATCGGGCCGGGCGCCGCCGCCGGGGTGATGGCGTTCGCGTTCCGCTCGATCGGCTTCGTGGGCAAGCTGCTTGCCGAGGCACCGGACGAGACCGCGAACGGCCCGATCGAGGCGCTGCGCGCATCCGGCGCGCCCTGGGGGGCGTGATGCTGAAGGGCTACTGGCCGCAGGTGCAGCCGGGCTTCTGGGGCATCGCCCTGTTCCGCTGGGACATCAATGTAGGCGAGAGCGCGGTGCTCGGGCTGGTCGGCGCGGGCGACATCGGCGCGGTGCTGGACGATGCGCTGAACTTCTTCCGGTGGGACCGGATGGCGACCGTGCTGCCGGCGATCTTCGCCGTGGCGATCCTGGCCGAGATCGTGGTCACGCGGATCCGCAGCCGGCTGATCTGACCGCGTGCGCCGCACGCGCTAGCGCGAAACGCACGCCTGCCACGCTCCCGCAACGGGCCGGCCGCCGGAACCGGCCGCTTCGCGCCGATGGCACGCGGCTTGCTGCACGGCGCATGATGACGACGCCCGGCTGCGGGCGCCGCAGCCAACACCAACGGGAGACGACCATGATCGGACGCCGCAGTCTGCTCGCGACCGCCGCCGCCGTGGCGGCGATGCCGGGCCCGCTCGCCGCGCAGACGCGCACCCGCGACGTGCGGGTGGGCTTCAGCCAGGACGCGCTGACCCTCGATCCGGCGAACCACCGCAACCGCGAGACCCAGACCATCATCCGCAACATCCATGACGGGCTGCTGACGCGCGACCCGGCCATGCGGGTCGTGCCCGAGATCGCCGAAGCCTGGCGCGCCGTGGACGCCAAGACCTACGAGTTCCGCATCCGGTCGGGCATCCGCTTCCACTCGGGTGATCCGCTCACCGCCGAGGACATCGCCTTCACCTTCAACCGGCTGGTGAAGGACAACGCGATGGGCGGGCAGACCAGCCCGCGCAAGAGCCTGCTCGGTCCGCTCCGGGACACGGTGGTGGTGGACGAGCGCACCGTGCGCATGATCCTGGGCGAGCCCTGGCCGATCCTCGGCGCCATGCTGCCGTTCCAGGAGGTGGTGAACCGCCGCCAGGTCGAGCGCGTCGGCCAGGAGGGCATGCAGACCCGCCCCGACGGCTGCGGCCCGTTCAAGCTGGCCGAATGGCGCCGCGGCGAGGCGGTGATCATGGAGCGTTTCGACGGCTACTACGGCGGCTCGCCCGCCATCCCGCCCGTGGGCCCGGCGCAGGTGGACCGCGTGATCTTCCGCGTCATCCCCGAGAACAGCGCGCGCATCGCCGCCCTGCTCGCGGGCGAGGTGGACATCATCAACGAGCTGCCCCCCTCGGCGATGCGCCAGGTCGAGGCGAGCCCGAACGCCGACGTCGCCAAGGTGAACGGCACGCGCACCTTCTTCGTCGCGCTGAACAACGCCAAGGCGCCCTTCACAGATGTTCGCGTGCGCCGCGCGCTCAACCACGCGCTCGACAAGAACGCGATCATCAGTCGCATCCTCAACAACACCGCGACCCCGCTGCGCGGGGTGATGAGCCCGGATGCCTTCGGCTTCAACGCCGAGCTGCCCGAGTACCGGCACGATCTCGCACGGGCGCGCGCGCTGCTCGCCGAGGCCGGCGTGGCCGAGGGCACGGAGCTCGTGATCGACTGCGTGGCCGCGTTCAAGGAGGTGGCCGAGGCGATCGCCGCGCTGCTCTCCCGCACCGGCTTGCGCGTGCGCGCGCAGGTCTGGGAGGGCGCGGTGCTCGGCCCGATGTGGCAGAATCCCGAGCGCCGGCGCGAGCGCGACATGTATCTCACCTCCTGGGGCAACGGCGCGCTCGACCCCTCCGACATCATGGTGCCCACGCTTCGCACCGGGGGGCGCGGCAACTCGGCCGGCTTCTCGAACGCCGAGGTAGACCGGCTGCTCGACGCGGCCGAGACCGAGGCCGACCAGGGCAAGCGCGCGGCGATGTACCAGCGCGCCCAGGCGATCGTGACGGATCAGGCGCCGTGGATTTTCCTCTGGTTGCCGCAGGATCTCTACGGCGTCTCCAGGCGCATCGCCGGCTGGAAGCCGCAGGCCGACAGCCGCATCAACCTGCACCGCGTGCGCATCGCCTGATCGCGGCGGCCGCTCCGCCATGACCGCGACACGGCTGGCCGAGCGGCTGGCCCAGCTCCTGCCGGTGCTGTTCGGCGTCAGCCTGATCGTCTTCCTGATGATCACGCTGACGCCGGGCGATCCGGTGGAGATCATGCTCGCCGACCAGCGCGCGACCGACGAACAGGCGGCCGCGCTGCGCCGCGATCTCGGCCTCGACCGTCCGCTGGTCGAGCGCTTCCTGGTGTTCCTCGGCAACGCCGTGCGCGGCGATTTCGGCATCTCGTTCTTCCACCGCCGCCCGGTCTGGGACGTGATCGCCGAACGCCTGCCGGCGACGATCGAACTGACACTGGTGGCGCTGATCGTCGCGATCCTGGTCGCGATCCCGCTCGGCGTGATGGCGGCGGTGAAGCGGGACTCCTGGATCGACCGCGCACTCTCGGCCGCCTCGCTGTTCGGCGTCTCGCTGCCCGGGTTCTGGTTCGGCATCCTGCTGATCCTGCTGTTCGCGGTGGAGTTCCGGCTGCTGCCGGTGGGCGGGCGGATCGGCTTCGCCTATGAGGTGCCGCGCGTCACCGGCTTCCTGCTGATCGATACGCTGCTGGCCGGCGACCTCTCGGCCTTCGGCAACACGGTCGCGCATCTGACCCTGCCCGCGATCACGCTCGGCCTGCCGACCGCCGCCCTGCTCGCGCGCGTGGTGCGCAGCGCGATGGCCGAGGTGCTCGCCTCGGACTACGTGCTGTTCGCCGAGGCCAAGGGGCTGACGCGCCGGCGCGTGCTGCTGCGCCACGCGCTCAAGAACGCGCTGATCCCGGCGGTCACGGTCACCGCGATCGAAACCGGCTCGCTGCTCGGCGGCAACATGATCGTCGAGACCGTGTTCGGCTGGCCGGGCCTCGGCCGTCTCGTGGTCGAGAGCATCTTCGCGCGCAACTACCCGCTCGTGCAGGCGGCCGTGCTGCTCTACGCGGTCACCTACGTGCTGCTGAACTTCATCGCCGATCTGCTCTACACCGCGCTCAACCCGAAGGTGCGGCTGTGAGCACGCTTGCGGTCGAAGAGCGGCCGCTCTCGCCGCTGCGGCTCGGGCTGATCCGGTTCGCGGCCAACAAGACCGCGATCGGCTCGGCCGCCGTCATTCTGGCCTTCATCGTGATCGCGCTCGCGGCCCCCCTGATCGCGCCGCACGACCCGGCCGAGGCCGACCTGTTCCGCCGCCTCCAGCCGCCCGCCTGGGACGAGGGCGGCGAGTGGGGCTTCCTGCTCGGCTGCGACGGGCTCGGCCGCGACATCCTCTCGCGCCTGATCTGGGGCGCGCGCGTCTCGCTGCTGGTCGCCGGGCTGGTGATCGCGATCGCCGCCGCGATCGGCACCATGGCAGGGCTGGCCGCCGGCTACCTCCGCGGCTGGACCGATACGCTGATCTCGCGCCTGGTCGATACGCTGCTCGGCTTTCCCTATCTCGTCTTCGCGATAGGGCTGATGGCGATGATGGGCCCGGGCCTGCACAACATCGTGTTGGCACTCGTCTACAAGGAGTGGGTGTTCACCTGCCGCGTGGTGCGCGGCGAGACGCTGGCGGCGCGCGAGCAGGACTATGTCGAGGCCGCGCGCGCGGTCGGCTGCCGGCCCGCGCGCATCATGCTGCGCGAGATCCTGCCCAACGTGCTCTCGCCCGTGCTGGTCGTCGCCACCTTCCGCATGGCCTACGTGATCATCATGGAGGCCTCGCTGTCGTTCCTGGGCCTCGGCGTGCAGCCGCCGACACCGTCCTGGGGCTCGATGGTGGCGGACGGGCGCGACTTCCTGGTGGATGCGTGGTGGGTCTCGACCGTGCCGGGGCTCGCGATCCTCGCCCTCGTTCTGTCGATCAATCTCGCCAGCCAGGGGCTGCGCGACGCCTTCGATCCCAGGCTGCACACGTCATGACGGCGCTATTGTCGGTGCGCGGCCTGCGCACGGTGTTCCCGACGCGGCGCGGCCCGCTCGCGGCGTGCGACGGGGTCGATCTCGAGATCGCGCCGGGCGAGGCGCTCGGCGTGGTCGGCGAGTCCGGTTCGGGCAAGAGCGTGACGTTCCTCTCGGTGCTGGGGCTGGTTCGTCCGCCGGGCCGGATCGAAGCAGGCGAGATCCTGTTCGACGGCACCGATCTCGCGCGCCTGCCGCCCGCCGCGATGCGCGCGCTGCGGGGCCGTGCCATGGCGCTCGCGATGCAGGACGCGCTCTCGGCGCTCAATCCGGCCTTCACCATCGGCACGCAGATCGTCGAGACCATCCTGACGCACGGGCTTGCGAGATCCGAGACCGAGGCGCGCGAGCAGGCGATCGCGCTGCTCCGCCGTGTCGGCATTCCCTCGCCGGAGCGGCGGCTCGCCGACTATCCGCACCAGTTCTCGGGCGGGATGCGCCAGCGCGCGATGATCGCGATCGCGCTCGCCGGCCAGCCGCGCCTGCTGGTTGCCGACGAGCCGACGACGGCGCTCGACGTCACGATCCGCGCCCAGGTGCTCGACCTGATCGACGAGCTGCGCGAGGAGACCGGGCTCGCGGTCGCGATGATCACGCATGATCTCGGCGTGGTCGCGGAACGCTGCGCGCGCGTGATGGTGATGTATGCC
>CALKJX010000002.1 GCA_937995555.1 uncultured Elioraea sp. | reverse complement strand
GTCGGCATGGGCCGCTGCCAGGGGCGCGTGTGCGGTCCGCCGGCCGCCGAGATTCTCGCCGATGCGCTGGGCTGCGATGTCGCCGCGGTCGGACGGTTGCGCGGCCAGCCGCCGGTAAAGCCGATCCCGATCCTCGCGCAGGCGGCGGAATGAGTGCGACGCACGACGTGCTGATCCTGGGTGCGGGCGGCGCGGGCTGTTCGGCCGCGCTGCATCTCGCGCTCCGCGGCGCGCGTGTCGCGCTGTTCGAGCGCGGCCTGGTCGGCAGCCAGGCCTCGGGCGTGAACTATGGCGGGGTGCGGCAGAACGGGCGCCATCCGGCGGAGCTGCCGATCGCGCGGCGATCGCGCGAGATCTGGGCGCGCCTGCCGGAGCTGATCGGCACCGATGCCGAGTTTGAGGTGACGGGCCACCTGAAGCTCGCGCGCAGTGCCGCGGAGGAGGCCGAGCTCGCCGACTACATGGCGGTCGCGCGCGAGAACGATCTGCCGCTCGAGCTGATCGGCGCGAACAGCATCCATGCGCGTTGGCCCTGGCTCGGGCCGCGCGTCGTCGCGGGCGCCTTCGCGCCCGAGGATGGTGCGGCGAACCCGCGTCTGCTCGCGCCGGCCTTCGCGCACGCGGCGCGCGCGGCCGGCGCGGAGATCAATGAGCACGCACCGGTCGGCGAGATCGCGCATGACGGCGCGCTGTTCGCGCTGACCATCGGCGATCGCACCTGGCGCGCGCCGGTGGCGCTGAACTGCATGGGCTACTGGGGCGGCGAGATCGCCGCGCGCTTCGGCGAGGCCGTGCCCGTCGCTCCCCTCGCGCCGAACATGCTGGTGAGCGAGCCGATCCCCTACTTCATCGAGCCGAACATGGGCGTGGTGGGCGGCGACGTCTATTTGCGCCAGATCCGCCGCGGCAACGTGATCTTCGGCGGCGGGCGCGGCGCCAGCGACCCCGCGATCCCCTGGAGCCGGCCGCTGCCCGAGCCGACCCTCGCGGCGATGGCGCGGGCGATCGAGCTCGTGCCGAGCCTCGCCGGCGTGCAGGTGATCCGCAGCTGGACCGGCATCGACGGCGACATGCCGGACGGGTTGCCGGTGATCGGGCCGAGCCGCACCACATCTGGGCTGATCCACGCCTTCGGCTTCTCCGGCCACGGCTTCATGCTGGGGCCCGGGATCGGCGCGATCCTCGCGGAACTCGTGTTGGACGGGCGCACCGACGTGCCGCTCGAACCGTTCCGCATCGACCGGTTCGCGCTTGGCAGCGCGGCGTGATGCGGACATGATGACAGGGCAACCACGGCGAACGGGAGACGGAACGATGAGACTTCGTGCGGCACTGCTCGCGGGCGCGGCGGCGCTCGGCGTCGCAGTCCTGGGTGGGGCGGCGATCGCGCAGCAGCGCACCACGCTGAATGTCGGCATGGCGGCACAGGATGTCGGCCGGCTCGACCCGCACTTCGCGGTGACGACGATCGACCGGGTCGCGGTCGCCTGGATGTTCAACGGCCTGGTGCGGTTCAAGCCCGGCAGCATCAACCCGGCCGAGATCGAGCCCGATCTCGCCGAGCGCTGGGAGTCGAGCCCGGACGGCCGGACCTGGACCTTCCATCTTCGCCGTGGTGTGCAGTTCCATGGCGGGTTCGGCGAGGTGACGGCCGAGGACATCGCGTTCAGCCTGCGCAAGGCGGCACAGGCTTCGACTTCGGCGTTCTCGGGCGATTTCCGCGCCTTCGAATCGGTCGATGTGGTCGATCCCTACACGGTACGGATCCGGCTGCGCGAGAACGTGCCGAGCCTGCTCGGGCTCGTGACCAACTACGCCGGCGGCTACATCGTCTCGAAACGCGCGGTCGAGCAGAAGGGCGATGCCTTCGTGCGCGCGCCGATTGGCTCCGGCCCCTTCGCCTTCGCCTCGGTTACGCCGAACCAGTCGCTCGAACTCGCCGCGCATGAGGGGTATTTCCGGGGCTCCCCGCAGATCAAGCGCATCTCTTACCGTTTCATTCCCTCCGATGCGTCGCGCGATCTCGCGTTCCAGAACCGTGAGCTCGACGTCAACTACGGCCGCGCGCAAGCCACCTGGGTTGAACGCACCCGGCGGTTGCCCAACGTGATCGTGGACGTGTTCGAACCGGCCGAGCTCTCGATCATCAACATCAACACCAAGCAGGCGCCGTTCGACGATATCCGCGTGCGCCGCGCCTTCGCGCATGCGATCAACCGCGCGGAGCTGGTCCGCTGGCGCGGTGAAGGTGTCGCGCGCGAAGGCCAGTCGCTGGTGCCGCGCGGCTATCTCGGCTTCACCGCCGACGTGCCGCTGCTCCAGCACGATCCCGACCGCGCGCGCGCGCTGCTCGCGGAAGCCGGACATCCGAACGGCTTCACCGTGCGCGTCGTCCACACCCAGCTGCCGGAGATGCTCGCCGGCATGCAGGTGGTGCAGCAGCAGCTGCGCCGCGTCGGCATCAATCTCGACCTCCAGGTGGTCGAGCACGCGACCTTCCACCAGCAGATCCGCCAGGATCTGAGCCCGCTCGTCTATTACGGCGCGGCACGGTTTCCGATCGCCGACATCTACCTGACGCAGTTCTATCACGGAAGGTCGATCGTCAAGACGCCGACCGCGGTGACGAACTTCAGCCACTGCACCATGGCGGATGCCGAGATCGACGCCGCGCGCGTCGAGACCGACCCGCAGAAGCAGCTCGCCCTCTGGGCCGAGGCGCAGCGCAAGCTGGTCGAGGCCGTGTGCGGCGTGCCGCTGTTCGAGACGCTGCTGGTGTTCGCGCGCCACAACAGCGTCGATTACGGCTACGAGCTCAAGGGCTCGATGTCGCTCGGGCCGCTGATCACCGAGGCGACGCGGTTCCGGTGAGCCGCGCGCGTCCGCCCGGGGGACGCCCATGATCGGCTTCGTGGTGCAGCGGCTCATTGCCGCCGCACCGACGCTCATCGCGGTGCTGACGCTGGTGTTCGTGATCGTCCGCATCGTGCCGGGCGATCCGGCGCTGGTGATCCTCGGCGATCAGGCCACGCCCGAGGCGATCACGGCGCTGCGTGCGCGTCTCGGCCTCGACCGCCCGCTGCACGAGCAGTACTTCGAGTTCCTGTTCGCCTCGCTCACCGGCGATTTCGGCACTTCCCTCGTGACCGGACGGCCGATCGTCAGCGAGGTCGCGGCGGTGCTGCCGCACACGCTCGATCTCACCGGGGCGGCGATGGTGATCGGCACCGCCGTCGGCGTGCCGGTCGGCATCTGGGCGGCGCTGCACCGCAATCGCGCGATCGACGTCGCCGCGCGCATCCTGTCCCTGCTCGGGCTCTCCTTCCCGGTGTTCGTCTCCGGCATCTTCCTGCTGCTGCTGTTCGCGCTGCACTGGAAGATCTTCCCGGTGATCGGCAACGCCAATCTCGCCGACCCGGTGGACCGGATCCACAAGCTCGTCCTGCCCGCGATCACGCTCGGGCTGGTGATGGCCGCGTACATCACCCGTGTGACGCGCAGCGCGATGCTGCACGTGCTGTCCGAGGACTTCATCCGCACTGCGCGCGCCAAGGGCGTGCCCTGGCGCGCGGTGGTGTGGAAGCACGGGCTGCGCAATGCGCTGATCCCCGTGGTCACCGTGGTCGGGCTCTATGTCGGCATCCTGATCGGCAACTCGGTGCTGACCGAGATCGTCTTCAACCGTCCGGGCCTCGGCAAGATCATCGTCGGCGCGCTCAACCAGCGCGACTACTCGATGCTGCAGGGCCTGATGGTCATCTACTGCTTCCTGATCGTGGTGGTGAACCTGATCACCGACCTCACCTACGGCCTGATCGATCCGCGGGTGAAGCACGCATGAGCACAGCCGCGGTCGTGGCCGTCTCGCCGGTGCGCCGGGCGGTGGCGCGGTTCCTCGCCAACCCGACCACCGGCATCGGCATCATCCTCTGCATTCTGGTCGCCCTCTCGGCGGTCCTCGCGCCGATCCTGTCGCCGCACGATCCGATCGAGCAGGACGTCATCGCCCAGCTGAGCCCGCCCAGCGCGACCCACCCGCTCGGCACCGACTATTTCGGCCGCGACGTGCTCTCGCGCATTCTCTGGGGTGGGCGGATCAGCCTGATCGTCTCGCTGACCGCGATCGCCGCGGCGATCGTGATCGGCGGCGCGATCGGCATGATCTCCGGCTATATCGGCGGCCGCTTGGACAACCTCATCATGCGGGTGATGGACGTGCTGCTGTCCTTCCCCAGCCTGATCCTCGGCCTCATCGTGGTGGCACTGCTCGGCCCTGATCTCGTCAATCTCGTCGTCGCGATCGGGCTCACGGCGATCGCCCCCTTCGCGCGGATCGCCCGCGCGCCGGTGCTGGCGCTGAAGGAGCGCGCCTTCGTCGAGGCCGGCCGCGCGCTCGGCTACAGCCATGCGCGCATCCTGTTCGTGCACATCCTGCCCAACATCCTCTCCGAGGTGCTGGTGATGGGCAGCCTCTGGATGGCCACCGCCGTGCGCACCGAGGCCTCGCTCTCCTTCATCGGTCTGGGCGTGAAGCCGCCGACGCCGACCTGGGGCGGGATGATGCGCGACGGGTTCGAGAACATCCTCGATGCGCCCTGGCTCGCGATCTTCCCCGGCATCGCGATCCTGCTGCTGGTGCTCGCGCTGAACATGGTGGGCGACGGGCTGCGCGACGCGACCGATCCGAAGCTGCGCGCCGAATGACGACGCTGCTCGACGTCGCCGGGCTGGTGAAGCACTTCACAGTGACGAAGGGCTTTCCGCGCCCGGTCACGACCACCGTGCGCGCGGTCGATGGCGTCTCGTTCACCGTCCGCCGCGGCGAGGCCTACGGGCTCGTGGGCGAGAGCGGCTGCGGCAAGTCCACGGTGGCGCGCGCGGTTCTCCGTCTGATCGAGCCTGATGACGGCACGGTGCGCTTCGACGGTGCGGATGTGCGCGCCGCCCGCGGCGAGACACTGGCGCGGCTGCGGCGGCGCATGCAGATCATCTTCCAGGACCCATACTCGTCGCTCAATCCGCGCCGCACGATCGGCCAGGCGCTCACCGAGCCGATGCGGGTGCACGGGATCGCCTCCGGGCGCGCGGCGCGCGATCGCGCGGCCGCCCTGCTCGACGAGGTCGGCATGCCGCCCTCGGCGCTTGATCGCTACCCGCACGAGTTCTCGGGCGGCCAACGCCAGCGCATCGGCATCGCGCGCGCGCTCACGGTCGAGCCGGAGCTGCTGATCGCCGACGAGCCGGTGAGCGCGCTCGACGTGTCGGTGCAGGCGCAGGTGCTGCTGCTGCTGCGCGACCTGCAGAGGCGGCGCAACTTGGCCTTCGTGTTCGTCAGCCACGATCTCGGCGTGGTGCGCTGGTTCTGCGACCGCGTCGCCGTGATGTATCTGGGTCGCATCGTCGAGGAGGGCGGTGTCGGCGAGGTGTTCGCCGAGCCGCTGCACCCCTACGCGCGGATGCTGCGCGATGCCTCGCCGGTGCCGGATCCGTCCGGGCGCGGGGCGCTGCCGCGCATCGTCGGCGAGATTCCCTCGGCGGCGAACCCGCCCGGGGGCTGCCATTTCCACCCGCGCTGCCCGCATGTCCGCGACGCGTGCCGCGCGGCCTATCCGGCGTGGCGGCGGCAGGGCGAGCGGGGCGCCGCCTGCGTGCTGGTCTGAGCGGCGCCGGTCAGTCGGCCACGGCCGCGACCACGCGCGCCGCGTAGCCGGCGAACGCCTCCGGGTCGAGCCAGCGCGTCACCGAGACGAGCTCGCGCGCCGGGTCGATCCAGGTGACATGGCCGCCGGCGCCGGAGGCGAACAGGCTGCCGCGCGAGGCGGCCGGCGCGCGCCCCCCGTCGGTGTTCAGCCACCACAGCAGGCCGTAGTCGGGCCTGAGCGCGCAGGGTGCCGCGATCGCGTCGAACCAACGCTCCGCGATCAGCTGCCGCCCATCCCAGCGTCCGCGCCGCGCGACCAGCAGGCCGATGCGTGCCTGATCGGCGGCACCGATGAAGACACCGCCGCCCCAGTGACCGCCGCCGGGGACCGAGGGCATGTCCTGCCCGTCGATCGTGACGCGCGCGGTCTCGTAGGCGTACCAGGCCCAGTCGCGGCTCGCGCCGATCGGGTCCATGATCCGCTCGCGGAACACCTCCGGCAGCGGCCGGCGGAACACATGCAGCAGCGCGAGCGAAAGCGCGTTCACCCGCACATCGTTGTATTCCCAGAACGTCCCCGGCGCGCGCAGGGGCCGCGCCTCGCCCTTCCTCGCCTTCCCCTCGCGCTTGAGGTCGCGGTTGCGGTCGATCGCATCCGACTTGCCCCAGAGCGTGCCCTCCCACTCGGAGGTCAGGGTCAGCATCTGGCGCCAGGTAACGACACCGTTGCGCGGGCCGTCGAAATGCGGCGAGCGCACGCGCGCCGAGATCGGCTCGTCGAGATCGGGGATCAGACCGTCGCCCTGCGCGAGCCCGGCGAGCAGCGATAGATACGACTTCGCGACGCTGAAGGTCATGTCCGCGCGCGCCGTGTCGCCCCAGGACGCGACCACCGCGCCGCGGCGCAGGATCATCCCGGCCGGACCGCCGCGCGGCGCCACCGGGCCGAGGATCGCG
>CALKJX010000001.1 GCA_937995555.1 uncultured Elioraea sp. | reverse complement strand
GCGCGCCGCGCCTCGGCGAGATCGCGCAGCCTCGCGAGCGTCTCGATCGTGGCCGGCACGGCGACGTCCTCTGCTCCAGAGTGCAGCAGGACCGTTGGCTCGTCGCGAGCGATCGCCTCCTCGATGCGCCTGGCAAGCTCCTGAGCTTGGTCGGGCGGCAGCGCGACACGCTGGTCGCCGACGACGAGGCCTCCGGCGGGAGCTGGCGTACCAGCCTCCGGCCCGAACCAGTCGGTCGCCGCGATGGTGATCCAAGGCAGAACGCGCGGCTGCCAGAGACCCAGGCCAATGACCCGATCGGCATAGCCGGGCGTCTCGCGGAAGACCCGCTCCAGCACCACGCCGTCGGCCTCGTCGCCGAGCGCCTCGCGGAGGAAGGCGCGTGGCGACTGCATCAGGCGTCGTTTCGTCTGGACCGGGGCCGCGTGGGCACGGCGGACGACGCCCAGGGCCTTCTGCAGATGAGGGGACAGGGCGACATAGTGGCCGGGGGCCACCTGATAGACGCTGCGTACCTCCGCGAAGGCGTAGAAGCGCGTGTCAGCGAAGGCCCGCTGCTCCTCCGGCGGAAGAAGCGGGGTGTCGTCCTCCGCACCCTCACGATGCAGGATCGGCACGAGACGCGCGTTGAGCCCCTCGCCCTTGAGATCGAGCGAGAACGCGCCGGCGACGGCGATCGTCATCGTGCCGAGTGCGCCCTCGACCATCACGGGGGTGCCGGCGTCGGCGGGTGGCAGGGCGGCCCGCAGCCGCGCCAGCGCACGCATCCGACCACCCACGTCGTTCGCCGGCACTGCTGCCAAGCTGTCGATCGCCTCGGCGATCCCGAACAGCGGTTCGGGAAGGCGATGCCAGCTCCCGGCGACGCGCAGCCACGCGCCGGTGCGCTCCGCGCCCGCGATCGCCTGGCCGGTCGGGCGGACCCAGGACAGGGTGACCTTGTAGTCCGGGCGCGTGATCAGGCCCGTGCTCTGCAGTCGCGCGATCGCCTCGGCGGGTGGCGGAAAGCCGAGGAGCGCCGCCTCGCGTGC
Organism: uncultured Elioraea sp.; assembly: GCA_937995555.1. Taxonomy (GTDB): domain Bacteria; phylum Pseudomonadota; class Alphaproteobacteria; order Acetobacterales; family Acetobacteraceae; genus Elioraea. Next base: position 3,218 of record CALKJX010000001.1, on the reverse strand, counting down.
GCTCAGCCCCGCCACCACCTCATGCTCGATCAAGACCGCGTCATCGACCACCACGGCCTTGTCGATGCCTTCCAGCGACCTGACGAGGTCGACCCCGCGAAGGAGGGCGTCGGGTGCTCGCACGGCCCACAGATCGACGGGCATCGCTTGCTCGCTGTCCTCCAGCAGCCGCAGTTCGGTCGCGGCCGGGGTGACGTCGAACGCGAAGCGGGGGCTCATCGCGGCTGCCAGTCGGAAGGAGCCAACCTTACGACACCGCGGTGGTCGAGGAACTCCGCAACCCGCTCCTGCCACCACGACTGCGTCGGGTTGCGGTGCGAGATGCCACGTTCGTCGCCGGTACGCGGAAGTGGCAGCCCGACGTCTGTGCAATCGCGGCGCCAGTACTCGGATCGGCCGATCCGCGGCGCGCCCTTCCAGTCCTTGGGACAGGCCCAGAGCTTCCCCGCGTGGCTCCACTCGACGAGGACGAGCGGCCCGACGTCCATCAGGAGTACGGCTTGGTCACCGCCCGCGCGGCGCAGGCGGGCGTAGGCGTTGCCAAGGGCACGCTGCGCTCGTGCGTCCGCATAAACCCTGCTGCCCAGCGCCAGCCAGGCGTCGCGGATGGCGCCCTTGCGCAGGCAGGCCGACCAGAAGGCCTTGCGGTAGCGCCACTGGTGATCAAGAGCGTGCCGCTCGATCAGCTCGAAGAAGGTCTCCAGCGACGCCGCGGCCAGCCACTGGCGGATGACCGCTGTCGCCTCGTCGCGGACGGGCGCCCACTTGCCCGGCTGCAGCCGTGGGTCACCGAGCTGATCGAGGAGGAAGCGCTTGATCACATCCTTTGCGGATGGATCGGGTGTGACACTGGTTGTCCACGGCAGCAGCAGCGCCTCAGCAACGGGCCCGCGGGTATCGTCGAAGCGGAGGCGGCCTCCCGGCGCGAGAAAGGCGAGCGCGCGCTCGAGCGCGTCTTGGCCTTCCACCCCACGTAGCGCCGCGGGCAGGGCCCTCAGCACCGCGGCCTGGACTCTTCGCATGTAGCCGCTCTGCACGCGCCCTGCGTCTGCGAGCCCATGCTCGTCTAGCACGTCGTCCACACCGAGATCACGCTTGGCCAGAACCGCTTCGGCCAGAGCCGTCGGACCGCGGCCGAGGTCGAACAGCCCCAGCCGCCGTTGGCTGCGGCGCAGCGTCTCAAGGCGCGGATCGACGCTGCCCTCCACGAGGCGCCCGATCTGCACGCCCGCGTGGGCCAAAGTGGCGTGGTCGCGGTGTGCGGTCTGGAGCCAAGCCTCGACGAGATTGCGCAAGGTACGCCGGTGGCCGCCCGCCTGCACCAGCACGGCGTGAAGAAGCCCGGGGAGGTCGGCCGCCGCCGGCTCGCCTTCCCAAAGGACCCAAGGGGCTCGCGCGAGGTCGCTCGGGCTCAGCGCGGGCGGATTCCCATCGGCGAACGCGACGGCGAGGCGGTCGCGTAGTTCCTCCAACGACGAACGTCCCGGCGGTCGCGGCACGGCATCGACGGCCTGGAGCTTGCGCAGAGCTTTGGCAGTGGGCGACGGCGAGGGCAGCACAGGCGGCCCGATCGCGCGAATGGCCTGGGCCAGATCGGCCAGCGCGGCTTGGGTCGCGCTCACCTGTCCCTATCCAGCATGCGTCGGATCTCGTCGCTCAGGCGCTGGATCTCCTCGGTGCCTGGCGCGGACAGGACGAAGCGCAGGTCGATCCGGCGGTTCACCGCATGGTCCTCCTCGGTGTTCCCCGATCGGATCAGGCGCGACTCGCCATAGCCGGCCACTGCGAGCAGGGGCTGGAGCTCGGCGTTGGCGAGCCCGCGCAGCGCTGGCGCGACCTCGATCATGCGCCGGAACACCGTCAGCGCGCGCTCGGCGGAGAGTTGGGAGTTGTCGCGGAAGCGCGACCCTCCGCCGATCGGGCGTCGATCCGTGTGGCCCTCAATCAGGACGGCCTCGAGGATCGCGCTGTCCTCTGCCGCACAGGTCCGCCGCTCGCCGCCATGCGCGAAGCAGGGCAGGACATCAGCGAGCACGGTGGCGAGCGCATCCGTGGTGGCTTGGGCATCGGCGCTCAGCTCGGCACTGCGCGTCGCGAAACGCAGCTCCCGCTCGCCCAGCCGCAGCACCCCCGAGCGGGCGTCCACCTGTACTGTGATGCCGCGCTGTTCGAGTTGACGCTCGATCCGTGCGAGCATCCGATCGCGGGCGTCGGAACGCGTCTCGATTCGGACCTCGAGGAGTTCCAGCGCTCGCAGGAGCTGCTGGCGCTGCCGGTTGATTCGTTGCGTGAGCTCCCGGTTGCGCTCTCTCTCCGCACTGGTCTCGGCGAGAGCGCGCCGTAGCTGTTCCTCGAGTTGCCTGGTGTCCGACTCGGCCGATCGGAAGTTGATCGCGAACACAGTCAGCATCAGCAGAAAGATGAACAGCACGCCGACCATGAGATCGCTGATCGAGGCGAAGTACCCTTCGCCGCTGCCCTCGATCTCCTCGGCCGGCGTCGCCACAGGTCGACCTCAACGACCGTTCGCCGGTGGCAATCGATCGGCCAAGTCGGCGATCGACTCGTCGAGATCGCTCACCAGCTGATGGAGCTGCGTCGCGGCCTTGGCAAGGTTGCTGTCAGTGCCGACCACGAACTCCCGCACGTGAGTCGTATAGGTCTCCAACGCTTGTTTCATCTCGTCGATCACCTTGGCGAGGCCCGCATCCACGCCGGCGAAGCTCCGCGCCGCCGCTTCGAGCTGCTGTGCCAGCGCGACGCTGCGGCCGCGGATGTCGTCGAGGCGCCCCGTGGTCTGCTCCAGGCGCTCGACTGCACCGCCGAGCTGGCGTGCGACCTCGATCAGCGGCCGCGTCGCCTCGCGCGCCAACTGCGCGGTCTGCCGCAGCTCCTCGCTGGCACCGCCAAGCGGCTCGGCCACCTCCGCAGCGCTGCGCTCGATCCGCGCCACCGCCTGGACGACGGCGTCGAGGGCGTCCACGGCACTGTGGAGCTTCGCGCCGAGTGTCTCGACCGGTTGCCGCAGCAGCTCGGCGGCTGTACGCCCACCTCCGGACAGCGCCTCGCCGGCGTCCTGGCCCGCGGCACGGACCTGCTCGGCAGCGGCGCCCAGCGCCCCGGCAAGGTCCTCGCTCGCGCTGGCCAGCGTCACCTCAACCGCGCGGGCACCACTCGCGCTGCCGTCGCGCAGCTCCGCGGTGGCTTCCGCTAGGGCC